>JANLZV010000059.1:0-3447 GCA_031366425.1 Pyrinomonadaceae bacterium
CAACGCCTGAAACTCGGACATCGGTGGCCGGTCAAGATCTCGAATTGAAGTCTTCCGAAACTTGAGCTGATCGATGGCCGCATGGAGCACGGTCCGGTTATCAGTGAGTTGTTGCAGAAATCCGATCTGACCGCTAGCCGAGGTGATCGCGGCCTCGTCGTTTTGGCCCATCTCCTGATCGACGAACCTGGTCAGCAAGTTGCGAGTGCGGTTAACGCTCCCCAGATCGAGATGGAGATCGTCGACGTAGAAAAAGATTGGACGTCCACGATCAAGTGGAGTTGGGCCGACGGTTGTGCCGTCTACGCGCATAGTTGACGCGCCGCGCGCAGCTGCCAGTTGCAGTTCTTCGTTGCGGCTGCCGGCAGTAATGCGTTCAAAAAATTCCACTGGCCGCGTCTTGCCGTCAATCCGAAGTTCGAAGTCTTCTCTTTTGAGGTTGTTGACAAACTTGCCCTGGGAATCGAAAACCATCACATCTGTCTGCACGAGTTGGGTGTAGACGCGCAAGACCTCGGGCTGGTCCTGGGGCGGTGAAGCGGCCGGCTGCTGCGCCCACGCGAGCGAAACGGAAAGCACCGCGCAGACGAAGGCGCTCGTGAGCGCACGCACACTTGCCATTCTGTTCATACTGAACGACACACGCATTATTAGAAATGTAATTTAGCGACAAGTTCTGGGGAGACGCTTGCGTGGCATACAATGCACTTAACGCAGCCAGAGAATGAAGATCGGTTCAGGTTTATTTGAAGACGATCGATGGCCTGCGCGCTAACTATGTATCAACTGGCGTATCTCGCGCAACATCAAAACTTTACCGGAGGTTTCTTCGTAGTAGACGACGAAAGAATGGAAAGACCGCCGGCTTCTGCGAAGAGGTCTACCCGCCGCGAAGGAAACCATAGCACTGATGAATAATAATTCAGCCTCGGTTGTACTCGAACACGTGACCAAGAGTTTCGGCGAGTTCACCGCCGTAAACGATCTGAGCCTCGCAGTCCATCCCGGAAGGGTTTTTGGCTTGCTTGGACCAAACGGAGCGGGCAAAACCACCTCGATCAGAATGATCGTAAACATCACCGCGCCTGACTCAGGCCGGATTGAATTGTTCGGTCAAAAAGTTTCGCCTGACTTGCAGGATCGGATTGGTTACCTGCCGGAAGAGCGCGGTCTCTATAAAAAGATGAAGGTCGGGGACCAGCTGAAGTTTTTCGCTGCGTTGAAAAACGTGTCCGCGAAAGAAGCCGAAAGGCGAGTGGACCACTGGCTGGATCGTCTGAAGTTGACGGACTGGAAGAACAAGAAATCAAGTGAACTTTCGAAGGGCATGCAACAGAAGGTGCAGTTTGTTACGGCCATCATTCACGAGCCGGATTTGGTGGTTCTCGATGAACCTTTTTCGGGCCTTGATCCGGTTAACGTCGAAGTGCTTAAAGAGATCATTCTGGAACTGAAGGCCTCGGGAAAGACGATCATTTTTTCCACTCACCAAATGGAAGTGGCGGAAAAAATCTGCGACGACATTTGCCTGATCAATCGCTCGCGCAAAGTGCTCGAAGGCAGCATTCGCGAAGTGAAGCGCGCCTTTAGCCGTAATGCGGTAGCCTTGCGTCTGGTGGGCGGTGACAGAGTGCTTAACTCCTCGGGTCTCCTCAGTAAAGTGACGCGGCATAGCGACGGAGTTGAAGTGCTGCTCGCTGAGGGCGTCACTGCTCAGGACCTGCTGAAAGAATTGCTCGAGGCTGGAGCGACGATTGAACGGTTCGAGATGATCGAGCCAAGCCTGCACGACATTTTCATCGAAAAGGTAACGGAGACTGTATGAACAAATTGCTGGCCATCATCAAGCGCGAATACTTGCAGCGCGTGCGCACCAAGTTCTTCGTTATCATGACTGTGCTGGGACCGTTCATGCTTGTGGTTTTTACGATTGTGCCCGGCCTGATGTTGAGCATGAAGACTGGCGGTGACACGCGCATCGCGATTCTCGATCAAACTGAGGGCCTGAAACTTTACGACTCGGTTCGCAATTCACTCCTCAAGCCTGATCGCCGTGACGATGAAGCCGGCCGACCCGGCATAGCGGTGACCGCAAACTCAAATTCAAAAGATCGACTCGAGCAGGCCGGTAAATCCATGAAAGGCAGCTTCTCCGTTGAGCAGGTTAATCCGGGCGGTCGCTCGCTCGACGACATCAGACGCGAGCTCAACGCGCGAATTGGTCGTGGTGAACTGGACGGTTACCTCGTGATTCCGGCCGACATTCTCAACAACAGCGAGAGCAAAACCTCCTACTACGGTCGCAATATTGGTGACGTTTTCACCCGCGGACAGATAGAAAAGCGGCTCAACAGCGCCGTTCGCCGGCAGCGGCTGATTAAAGAAGGCGTCAAGGACGCTGACGTTGATGCATTGTCGAAGTCAGTCGAGCTGGCCACTTTTCCGGTTAACGAAAAGGGCGAGGAGGGGGCAGAAGATTCAGGCGCCGGCTTTGCACTAGTGTTCATCATTGCGTTTCTAATTTACGTTACGGTGTTGCTTTACGGGCAAGTAGTCCTGGGCGCAATCATCGAAGAAAAGGAAACGCGTATCGCTGAGATTCTGTTCTCGTCGGTGCGTCCGTTTCAGATCATGTTGGGAAAACTGATTGGCGTTTCTCTGATGGCGCTCACGCAACTGGGCATCTGGTTTCTTGCCTTTGCGGCGGTGGCGATCTGGGTGTTGCCGTCGTTGTCAGCCAGAGGCACAGACGTACATTTGCCTAGCCTGCCGCCGGTTTTCTTTGTCTACTTCTTCCTGTTCTTTGGGCTCGGATATTTCATCTACGCGAGCATCTACGTGTTGGTCGGATCGATGGTCACGACCGCGCAGGAAGGTGGGCAGATGGCAATGCCGGTGGTCTTCACCTTAATGGCCGCCTTGTACATGGCGTTTCCGGTGATTCGTGCGCCAAACTCCTCGTTTGCTTTCTGGGTCTCGATGTTCCCATTTTTCGCGCCAATTACGATGATGGTTCGAATCGTTTCGCAGACCCCGCCGTTTTGGCAGATCGCGTTGTCACTCTTGATTGGCCTTGCGACCGCCGTGCTGCTGCTCTGGCTCGCTGCGCGCATCTATCGGGTGGGGATGCTGATGTATGGCAAGAAGGCCACGATTCCCGAAGTCGCGCGTTGGGTACGGCAGTCGTAACCGCGTAGGCTAGTTGGCGTTGAAGACGGCAGCGCCGATCGTGTTTGCGGGCGACGGCGTGGAGCCGTCGCGTGTTGTCGCGGCCGCTGGCCGGGTTGCGATTTTTTTTAACGTTCCTCACGTTGCGACAAAGAAGAATCCCAAAGTCGTCCCTCAAAACTACTGCGAAGAAATGTTTCGCTGCCAAACCGCATCACTATTGAAGCTGAATTTCCAACTTCCACGCCTTGGCCTTAGTCGTTGATAGCCGCGCTGGGC
>JANLZV010000146.1:0-4114 GCA_031366425.1 Pyrinomonadaceae bacterium
CCGCCTAAGCCCACGCGTTCCAAGTAGTACATTTGCTCCAAAATCCATTTAAAGAGTGCGCATTCAGGCGGTAAGCAAACAGAGACGACCACTCCTGTTCCGCTTCGATACGGTGCAGTCAACGCCTGTCCGAAGGGTCACGCGTCTCATTCGACCCGGTTTTAATTATGCCGGCGTGCCGGTTCTTGTGTACATTCACTCGACGCAAATCGAACTGAAGACGATAAACATCGCACCGGAGTTGATTGGCCGCGAGATAACTTTTTTGGAGGGCGGGAGTGGGGCTCGCGCAGCGACATTGAAAATCTTACAGATCAGTTCGGCCCAGTCGCTTGGCGGTGGTGAACGACATCTCGCTGACCTCACGAATGGACTGACGGCCCGCGGCCACGAGGTTCAGGTAGCGCTCCGGCCCGCGTCTCCGTTGATCGCCGAACTAAACATTGGCTGCGCGAAGGGGCCGTTGAGTGCCAAGGTGACCACCCTGCCGTTGCGAAACTCTTTTGACGCGATGAGCGCGCGCGCACTTTCCAAACTCGTGCGGCGCGAACAAATCCAAATCGTGCATGCCCATATGGCCCGCGACTACCCGCTCGCAGCTTTTGCAGTTCGGGGTAATCGCGGTGCGCGACTGATTGTTACGCGTCACGTGTTGTTTTCGATGAACCGATTGCATCGCATCACGCTGGCAAAGACCGCGCGAATCATTGCCGTGTCACGCGCGGTGGCGCACCAATTAGGCGCTGATGGTGTTGCTCGATCCGATCAGATCAGTGTCGTTCTCAACGGCATTAACACGTTGCGATTTCAAAACGCCCGCGAGCGTTTTGATCGGGCGGCGTTTCTTGGTAGTTGGGGCTTTCCGGATGCCGCAATGCTCGTCGGCATAGTTGGCGAACTCAATCCCTTGAAGGGTCAGGAGGAATTCCTGCGAGCGGCTGCCGCCATTCGAGCGCAGATTCCCCACACTCACTTTATTATCGCCGGCACCGATAGCTCGCGCGGCAACAAGAATCGAGCTTCGCTGGAACAACTGATCAGGGAATTGAAACTCACCGATTGTGTGCGCCTGGTTGGCTGGGTGGAGGACCTGGCCCAACTCTATTGCGCGCTTGACGTGTTTGTGTCCGCGTCTCACACGGAATCATTCGGATTGGCAATTGCGGAGGCGATGGCCAGCGGTGCTGCCGTGGTCTCAACTGAGACAGAAGGAGCCCGCGAAATCATTCGCGCAGGTGAAACTGGTTTGCTGGTTCCGATTGGAGACGTCGCCAAAATCACTGAAAGCATTCTAATGCTGCTTCAGGATAAGGCTCTTGGGCTGCGGCTAGGGAAGGCTGCGCAGGATTCGGTAGCGGCGGAGTTTGGCCTCGAACGAATGGTCGACGAAACTGAAGCCATCTACCTCGCCGCGATCGAATCGAAGTGAACTTCCCGAGCTACAGGGCGTCAATTTTCGCGGCGAGGATAAAATCGCTTTCGGTTAGTCCGTCTATCTTGTGTGTCCAAATCGTGATTTCTGCTCGCCCCCAGCCAAAGCAGATGTCGGGGTGGTGCCACTGCTCTTCGGCGAGATCCCCAGTCCGATTTACAAAACTTTGCGTCTCTTTGAAGTCGCTGAACTTAAACTCTTTGCGAAGGTGATGTCCGTTTATTACTTCCCAGCCATCGAGTTGCGCCAGCAGGGTGGTAACTTCGCCGCCTGGCAGAGGTGGCACGCCGCCACGACACGGTACGCAGTCCTTATTCGCTAATTCGCTCATATTTCCTGTCTTCTCCTTCAGTCCGATCCATTACTTCAGTTAGCTGGTTAAGGTCTGACCGCAGCGTTTCCCTCTCGGCATATAGCTTCGCCAGGGGAGCAGTGAGCGCGAGGTTGTCGTCCTGATCGGGATCGAAGCCGCGCGCTCGCAATTCGCGCCGTAGCTGTTCGTCGAGTATGCGGAGCTGCTCCTGAAGTTTGACTACGTTCAGATCATCTACAGCTGTTGGTTCCTCGTCGTCGCCGGACATGCGTCTATTCTACACTGCGAAGCTGCATCAGGAGGGTGTGGGTTAAAGGCTGAGGCAAAGGCGAACCGGACTCGCGAGTGCGGACTTGCTAAGTCTACGCGTGAGCGGATAGTCTTTAGCGATAGCACTCAGTAGTAAATTTTTCAAAAGCAGGGGCCCGAATCTGCCATTTATTTGGAGATCGATCGGCTTCGGCGCGGGAGGAATCAGTGGCTGACATTCGGCCTTTCCAGGCTTTACGACCATCGGGTGAACGAGTGGACCAGGTTGCCAGCGTCCCTTATGACGTCGTTAACACCGAGGAGGCACGCACGCTGGCGGCGAACAATCCTTTGAGTTTCCTCCACGTTTCACGACCCGAGATCGATCTCCCGGGCGGCACCGGTCCTTATAGCGATCTCGTTTACGGCAAGGCGGTGGAGAATTTCCAGACGCTGATTAAAGACGCTCCGTTAGAGGCTGAAACGGTTCCGAGCATCTATCTCTACCGGCTGATCATGGGTGACCACGAACAGGTTGGCGTAGTTGCGTGCTGCTCGGTTGACGAGTATGACCAGGATCTAATTCGCAAACACGAACGGACCCGGCGCGATAAGGAAGACGATCGCACCCGCCATCTGATCGCCTTGCGTGCGCAAACTGGACCGGTTTTCTTAACCTATCGAGCGAGCCGCGAGATCGACACGATGGTGATGGAGACGATGATGGCAAACGCCATTTTCGATTTCACCGCGGTTGATGGCATTCAACATACGGTTTGGCGAGTGCCCGATCCGGTGCGCTTCGTCCACGCCTTTCGTGATGTGCCCTTTCTTTACATCGCAGATGGACATCACCGGGCTGCGAGCGCCGCACGCGCGCGTGCCGAACTCCGGGAGCAGAGCTTTGGCCACACCGGGGATGAAGAATACAATTTTTTTCTGACGGTGATGTTTCCGGATGAGCAGTTGCAAATCCTTCCCTATAACCGTGCCGTCAAGGATTTGAACGGACTATCCCCAGTCGAATTCCTGGCGGCGGTTAAGAAGACTTTTGTCGTCACTGAAGGCGGCGACAGAACGCCGGCGAGTCGCGGAACGTGGGGCATGTATCTCGACGGGCGCTGGTATCAACTTGGTTTGCCGGGGGAAACGGCGGCGCCGGCGGGAATTGTTGATTCGCTGGACGTCAGCATTCTTCAGGACCGCCTGCTTGATCCGATCCTCGGCATTAAAGATGTGCGCACTGACAAGCGAATTGATTTCATCGGCGGCATGCGCGGCACGAAGGAACTTGAGCGCGTGGTTAATGAAGGAAAAGCCGCGGTCGCCTTTTCGCTCTTTCCAACGACAATTGAAGATCTGCTGCGGGTTTCAGATGCAGGCGAAATCATGCCGCCCAAGTCGACCTGGTTTGAACCGAAACTGCGAGATGGTCTTCTGATTCATACGATTTAGTAGGACAGACATTCCTGTCTGTCCAACGTGAAATCGAAAGAAAACTGACAGACAGGAATGTCTGTCCAACGAAACAATGCTTGTATTAATCGCTGACAAATTCGAACAATCGGGCCGCGAAGGATTGCAATCGCTCGGATGTGATGTTTCCTTTCAGCCCGACCTGAAAGACGACGCGCTGACCGCCGCGATCCGCCGCGACAATCCTGATGTACTCGTCGTTCGAGGCACGAAAGTTACCGAGCCGATGTTGGCTGCCGGCCAGATTAAACTGGTCGTGAGGGCCGGAGCCGGTTACAACACCATCGACGTCGCGGCGGCCTCGCGTCGCGGCATTTACGTTTCCAATTGTCCGGGAAAAAACTCAATCGCGGTCGCCGAACTCGCATTCGCGTTAATGCTCGCCCTCGATCGTCACGTGGCGGATAGCGTGATTGCATTGCGGCAAGGGCAGTGGAACAAAAAGGAATTCTCGAAGGCGCGAGGACTGTTTGGACGGACGCTGGGTTTGGTGGGAGTGGGCAAGATCGGCCAGGAAATGATTCCGCGGGCGCGCGCGTTTGGCATGCCGGTCGTCGCTTGGAGCCGTAGTCTCACACCGGAGCGCGCGAGCGAGTTGGGCATCGACTACAAAGCCTCGCCCGATGAAGTCGCGCGCGAGTCGG
>JANLZV010000574.1:0-1604 GCA_031366425.1 Pyrinomonadaceae bacterium
GGGGAACGTGATAGCCACCATCGAGATAGTTATCGACAAACACTTTCCAGTTGCAGTCGAAGCTATAGTGACGGCGTTCGAGCCAATGCAGGTTGCGCAAATCCAGCGGCGCGATCTGATCGATTAGATCGCGGCCAAGAAAAATCTCCAACGCTGTTTGGGCATCATGAATGTTTGGCGATGCCCCGTCGTCGAGTTTGACGAAAATCCAGTTTTCCCAAACTGCTGTAGCGATCGGCACCAGACCATTTTCGGCCCGTTCAAAATTGCACACGCCCGAAAAGTCGGGCGTGCCTTTCAGTTCGCCGGCAAGCGAATAAGTCCAACCATGATAGGGGCAGCGAAGTTGGGTCGCGGTCCCGGCCGGCTCAGTCATGACGGCCGCTGCATGGTGGCGGCAAACGTTAAAGAAACCGCGCAACGCGCCATCGTCTCCGCGGACCAGAACGATCGGCTCACCGGCTATATCATTCGTTACGTAGGCTCCGGGGCGTTCCAACTGATCGATGCGGGCGAACAGTTGCCATGAGCGCGGGAAGACCGTTTGCGACTCGAGCTCGAAGACGCGCTGGTCGATATACCACGAGGCCGGAATCGTTGGCGCGTGGTCCAATGGCAAGTCGGGGTCGTAGCTGTCGATAATTGTTTGGATGGAATCCATCATGCGGAGCTGGCCTGTCCACGTCCGGATTACTTTGGCCGCGATGTAAAACGGTTTCGACTACAACGAAGGTGTCGCCGTTTTGCGGCGCGGATTGAAGAACGGCATCTTCACTACCGTCGCCCTGACCCGATGGCGTCGAGCTTCCACGGTAATTTCAAACTGCAAGCGCGTGCCGAGTTTAGTGTATTCACGTTTCAGCGTCGCCAGCGCGATCATTTTTTTCAGAGTAGGCGACCATGTACTCGAAGTTGCTTTGCCGATTTGAATTCCATCGCTGAAGACGGGCACTGCTACCCGCGAAGTGATCGGCGACACGGCCGGAGGCAACCCTGCAGTTTCGAAAAGCCGCTCGACTTCAGGCCAGTCGATTTCGAGTCCGACGATCTCGCGGGCCGGCCCTCGTTTGCTCTCGGCTATCAATGCCGCCTGACCGATGAAGCGATTCTTATTCAGGTGCACGAGGCGTCCCAGGCCCATTTCGAAAGGCGAATATTCTTGTTCGTCAATTAGAGCCTTCTTGGAACTGTTAAAGTCTACTTCGATCAGCAACAGCCCGGCTTCGACGCGCGCGACGTCAAGCGCCAGCATTCCCGCAGGTTGAATATCAAACGCCCGCCCCGCTTCCATTAAGGCGTCCCAAATCCTGATTGCATGTTCGCTCGGCACCCAGATTTCATATCCCAGGTCGCCGGTGTACCCGGTGCGCGAAATGTCTACCTTAACTCCCGCGATCTCGCCCGTCGTGACCCGAAAATATTTGAGATTCTCGATGTCGGCTTTCTTCACCAGACTTTTCAACAACCGCGCCGACGTCGGCCCCTGCAGGGCGAGGGCGGAGAGGCTTTCCGAAATGTCATCCACGCTGACGTCCATCCCGGCGGCGTTTTGTGTAAACCAGCGAAGGCTCGGATCCGCCGCGGTCCAGCGATAGGTGTTTTCC
>JANLZV010000199.1:0-2260 GCA_031366425.1 Pyrinomonadaceae bacterium
GCGCGCAAGGAAAACGCCGACGCGGTGGCGCATGGCTCAACCGGCAAGGGCAACGATCAAGTGCGGTTTGAACTTACTTACTACGCGCTGCAGCCAGACATCAAGGTGATCGCTCCCTGGCGCGAATGGGAGTTTAAAGGCCGCAGCGACTTGATCGCTTACGCGAAGGATCACGACATTCCGGTGACGGCCACGGCCGCAAAACCATATTCGACCGACGCCAACCTGATGCACATCTCCTATGAAGGTGGAATATTGGAAGACCCCTGGGCGGCGCCGCCCGAGGATATTTTTCAAACCACGCGATCTCCGGAGAACGCTGAGTCCGAAGCGGAGATGTTGGAGATTTCGTTTGCTCAGGGCGAGCCGGTTGCGATCAATGGTCAGGAAATGAGCGCCGTCGCGTTGCTCGAGGACTTAAACCGGCGCGGGGGCGCCCACGGCATTGGCCGAGTTGATTTAGTCGAAAACCGCTTTGTCGGCATGAAATCGCGCGGCGTCTACGAGACACCCGGAGTAACGATCCTGCAAGCAGCCCATCGGGCTCTGGAGTCGATCACACTCGATCGCGAGGTAATGCACCTGCGCGATTCGTTGAGCGTGAAGTTTGCCGAAAACATTTACTACGGCTTCTGGTTCGCTCCGGAGTTTGAGCTAATGCGCAAACTGATCGACGAGACGCAACGTAATGTGACGGGTGACGTGCGGCTGAAGCTGTATCGCGGAAACTCGATCGTAGTAGGACGACGCTCACCACATTCGCTTTACGATGAGAGTGTAGCGACATTCGAGGCGGACACCGTCTACAACCAACGCGATGCGGAAGGGTTCATCAAGCTAAACGCGCTGCGGCTGCGAATGAAGGGCAGGCAGAATTAAGTAAGGGGAATATTGAAGCGATGGCCCAGATAACTTCAACCAGCGACCTACACGTTCAAATCATCGAAGCCGACAAGATTGGCTCCGCGACTTCGCCGCTCGGTCTGAACAAGACCGTTGCGATTGTTTCGGCGAGCCCGTCACCACGCGCCGGGGATGCGGTAGTGGTGCGCGCGCTGACGGACAGCGCCACTTATAACATGCTGGAGTTGCCGAGCGGGCGGCTCGCTAAAGTGAACCCAGGCGATTTGCTGATTGGCGTACTGGGCCGGCGTCGGGCGTTGAAAGGTTTTGTCGGAGATGTGCCTGAAACAATTGCCGCGGGCGATCATCTTCACTTGCTCAACATGGGCGGTGTGATTGGGTTTTGCACGGGTCATCATTCGAGTTTGGGCGATGCGATTCAGGTCGAAGTAGTTGGGCTGGTCTCAGCCGACGACGGCCGGGTGCTGAACATCGCTGACTTCGCCCTGCCGGTCTGCGCGCATCTTGGCACTACCGCGCCGATAGTGATGGTGGCCGGCACCAGCATGAATAGTGGCAAGACTTACGCGGCGACTGAGTTGATCAAGCAAGCGTCTCATGCAGGTTGGCGCGTGGCAGCGGCGAAACTTTCCGGAGTGGCCTGTTTGCGTGACACGCTCAACATGGCCGATCACGGCGCTGTGGCCACCGCGAGTTTTCTTGATTGCGGCCTGCCGTCAACTGTCGGCGCCGGCGACCTGGCGCCAATCGCCAAGGCAATTATTTCGCGTTTAAATGAAAGCGCCCCTGATCTAATCGTAATCGAACTGGGCGACGGCATTCTCGGCGGCTACTCAGTTGATTCTGTATTTGACGACGTTGAACTGCGCGAAGCCACCGTCGCTTTGATCTTCTGCGCTTCAGACTATGTCGGCGCGTGGGGTGGAATCGAACTGCTACGCCAGCGCGGCATCGAAGTGGCTGTGGTGTCGGGGTCGGTCACGGATTCGCAGATGGGCGAGGACTACATCGAGAAGGAGTTTGGCGTTCCCGCTGCGAATGCCAAGCGACACGGTTCAGTCATCTATGATTTGATCAAGGGAAAAGTTGAAGCTATGGTGAGCGCGTAATCAGGGTGCGAGTGGAGTGCGATGGAAAGGTTGCAACCTCAAATCAGGATCGGAATTTTCGGCGGCTCAGGTTATGGCGGCTCCGAACTGATCCGGATTCTATTGGCCCATCCGCATGCCGACCTCCGGCTGGTGACGGCAAACGAACACGCCGGAAAAGCAGTCGCGGAGGTGCATCGAAATCTCTATGGATTGACAGACCTCAGTTTTGAACTTGCGCCGGACGATCCAGCCACCTTGCACGACCTCGATCTGGTGTTCCTGGCACTCCCGCACGGTCAGGCGAT
>JANLZV010000236.1:0-10312 GCA_031366425.1 Pyrinomonadaceae bacterium
CGATCGTCGGGGACGATGGCGCAGGCAATCAGGTGGGCGTGGCTCCCGGAGCAAAGTGGATCGGGTGCCGCAACATGGATCAGGGAAACGGAACTCCGGCAACTTATGCCGAGTGTTTCCAGTTCACTATCGCCCCGACTGATACTACTGGGAGCAATCCGGATGCGACAAAGCGGCCTCATGTGCTGAACAACTCGTGGGGATGTCCGGTCAGCGAAGGCTGCACCACTGGCGCCGAGCTGGAGACGATAGTCAATAACACTCAGGCAGCAGGCATTTTCGTGGTCGTCTCGGCCGGCAACTCTGGTTCAGCCTGCTCAACCGTTTCAGACGCACCGGCCATGTACAGCGCCTCGTTTTCGGTGGGTGCGATCAGTGCCAGCACTAACACGCTCGCGAGCTTCAGCAGCAGGGGTCCGAGCCTTTTCTACAATCCTAATGTGCTCAAGCCGAATATCTCTGCCCCGGGCGTAACTGTCCGCTCAGCTACGAACTCGAGCGATACCGGCTACACGTCAGCCAACGGTACATCGATGGCCGGCCCGCACGTTGCCGGAGTCGTGGCCCTGCTTTGGTCGGCGCGTCCTGCGTTGCTGCGGAATATTGCCCTGACCAAAACGTACTTACAGAACTCCGCGAACCCGGCGGTTACCGTGACGCCGGCACAAACTTGCGGTGGGACACCTTCGACCCAGATTCCCAATAATTCTTTTGGCTACGGACGCGTCGACGCGTTGGCTGCTTACAACGCTTCGGTGCCCACTGCATCGCCGGCGACAATCAGCGGCCGAGTCACCACCCCGGACAGCGCACCTCTCGCTGGTGTCACAATGCGCCTTTCGGGCGCTGCTACCACTGAGGCCATCACCGATAACAATGGTGACTACCGCTTTGAGAACGTCAACACGCAGAGTTTCTATGCGGTAACGCCCGCCCGAGTGAATTACCACTTCAACCCGGATAACCAGTCGTTCTCGTTAACGGAAAACAAGTCAGACGCAATGTTCACCGCGATTCCGGAAACGGTATCTGCGAATCCTGTCGACACGGCTGAATACTTTGTGCGTCAACATTATCTCGATTTCCTTGGGCGCGAACCGGATGCGAGCGGGTTCAACTTCTGGAGTGATCAGATCAGCTCATGTGGCAGCGATACCGGATGCGTCGAGCGCAAACGAATCAATGTATCGGCGGCCTATTTCCTTTCGATCGAATTTCAGGAAACCGGTGGTTTGGTGGATGGTCTGTATCGCGCCAGCTACGCACGCCAGCCGGCATTCGCGGAATTCATGCCCGACGCGGGCAGCATTTCGCAAAATGTCGTGGTTGGCAAAGCGGGTTGGGAGCAACAGCTCAGTGCGAACAAACGAGCGTTTATTGACGCCTGGATTCAGCGACCGGCTTTTGCGCAGGAGTACGGTGGGTTGTCGGATGCAGCCTATGTCGATCGGTTGATCTCGCACACAGGTGTCAGTTTCACTTCAAATGAACGCGACGCGTTGGTTAATGCGTTGCGAGATGGGCAGTCGCGTGCCCAGGTACTGCAGCAGATTGTCGAGGACGGACGCTTTGTTAGTTTGAAACGCAATCGTGCGTTCGTTATGATGCAATACTTTGGTTATCTCCGGCGCGATCCGGACCAGGCTGGATATAATTTCTGGCTCGGAAAGCTCGATCAGTTTGGCGGAAACTTTGAGCAGGCGGAGATGGTTAAGGCGTTTATTGTCTCGGGCGAGTACCGTGCGCGTTTCCCAAGATAGGTATTCAGATCGCACTTTCGGAACGCTTTTTAATCGGGAGGCCGACATGAATCACATTCGAAGATCAATCGCTCTATCAATGATCATCGCGTCGCTGCATCTGTCACTCGGCAGTGCTCTTGGAACCCCGCGCGCGGAAGCGTCAGTCGCTACTGGCATCATGAGTCTCGCGGGGACGGCGACCGTCGACGGTTCACTTGCCACTTCTGGCCAAACGATTTTCTCGGGTAGTCGTATTTCGGTAGACGCCGGCTCGCGTTCAATCGTCGATCTGGGAAAGCGCACCAGGCTGCTGCTTTCAGCCGAAACTGCGTTGAGCCTCGACTTCTCCAGCACCCAGCTCGCCGCCTTGCTTGAAAAAGGGGTTGTTCGAGCGTTCATCGCGGCGGGGCTTCCGGTCACCATTCGAACTGCTGGTGAGGAGTTGGTTACCGACGCCAGTCAGCCTTCTGTGTTCAGCGTATCGGTAGACGAAGGCGTGACGAAGGTCCTGGTGGAAGCAGGAAAAATCGAGGTGCGAGGCCTCGATGGGCTGCACGCACTTGGTGCGGGCCAGACTTTCGTTAATTCCTCGCGCGATCAGGGCGAGCCGGCCGCGCCCCAGAACAACCTCACTGGCCGCCAGAAATTTGGGTTATTTGCAGCGATTGGTGCGGCGGCAGCCATTCTCGCGGCTACACTCCTTGGCAGAGACAAGGAAGAAGAGCAGCAATTTGGCGGGTGCGTGATCATCCTGAGTGGCACCAATCCCAATCCCGGCATTTGCTTTTAGGATCGTCGGCAAGCCCGCCCCAGTATCGGGAGCTCCGCTGGACACTTTTCCAACCCGCGTGCTAACTTACCACGACACTTAATCTTAGCGGTTGCCGCCTTTATGCGGTTTACTGCTGTTCAGGAGGATCATTTTAAGCAGTGCCATTAGCCAAAGCAACGAAAGAGCAGATTCTCAGCGATTTCCGCAGCCATGAATCAGATACCGGGTCTCCACAAATTCAGGTGGCTCTACTCAGCAAGCGGATTAACGAACTTACCGAACACTTCAAGATACATAAGAAGGACAACCACTCGCGGCGCGGACTGCTCAAGATGGTCTCGCAGCGCAGAAGTATGTTGGATTATTTAAAGCGCACAGATATCGAACGTTACCACGAGGTGGTGCAGCGTCTCGGTCTTCGTCGTTAAGATTGAAAATCAACGTAAACCAGGATCACTTCGAATCTTAGTTTCCCAAGGCCCGCGTCCATCGAAGAACTTGCAGAAGGTGCCGAACGTGACGGCTATACCCAATCAAGTAGACGCGCGGCATAAGCGTACCGCAACAAGGCGGCATGAGCTCACGGTTAGGGCTTATGCCGCTTTTTCGTTGCGGTTTCGATGTTTTCCCCTCGCTTCACGTAGCGTGGCAATTTCAAATCTTGGCGAGGCGCATGAGACGCTCGCCGTCGCCTGATTAGTTCAGGCAATTGTCCGAAGGAGACAAAAGAAAATGACAGTTAAGAAATACCTCAAAGAATCGATCAAGTTAGGCGATAAAGAGTTGACCGTTGAGACGGGACGAGTCGCAAAGCAGGCAGACGGTTCAGTAATTATGCAATACGGCGACACAATGTTGCTGGTGGCCGCAGTCGCCGCTCCGAATCCTCGTGAAGGAATCGACTTCTTTCCGCTCACGGTTGAGTATCGCGAGTCGAATTATGCTGCCGGACGCATTCCGGGAAATTACTTCCGGCGCGAAGGACGGCCTGGCGAAAAAGAAGTAATCACCTGCCGCATGATTGACCGGCCCTGTAGACCTCTCTTTGCCGAAGGCTTCCGTAATGAAACTCAGGTGATCGCCAGCGTGATTTCGGCCGACACCGACAATAATCCGGACGTGATTGCGATTACCGGCGCGTCGTGTGCGCTCTATCTCTCAGACATTCCATTCATGAACCCGATCGCCGGTGTTCGCATCGGCTTGATCGACGGGCGTTACATTGTGAACCCGACGTATGACGAAGTTCGCGAGTCGAGGTTGAATCTGGTAGTCGCGGGTACGGAAGAAGCGATCGTCATGGTTGAGGCTGGAGCTTCGGAAGTTTCAGAAGAAATCATGCTGGAAGCCCTCATGCTCGCGCATAAGGAGATCAATCGTCTCTGTCGCTGGCAGAAAGAGCTTTACAAAGCGCTCGATATCCAAAAGCGTGAAGTAGTCAGCACGTCGATGGACGAAGAGATGCTCGGAGAGATTCAGCGCAACTACGGCGACCGCCTGCGTGCTTCCCTCGATACCACCGCGCAGGAAAAGCGCGACAGCTACGCTGCAGTCGATGCCCTCAAGAAAGAGGTAGTCGAATCCTATCCCGAGGATCAACCCGAACAGCGCGCCAAATCGAAGAAGGTGTTCGACCATCTGAAAGAGACTATCTTCCGCGACGATATTCTGAACAATCGCCGCCGACCGGATGGGCGCCGCTTCTCGGAAATTCGTCCGATCAGCTGTGAAGTTGGCTGGTTACCGCGGGTCCACGGTTCGGCGTTATTCACTCGTGGTGAAACGCAGGCGCTGGTTACGACCACGCTGGGAACCAAGGAAGACGAGCAGTTTATTGACGACATTGAAAAGGGTGAGATCAAGCGCCGCTTCCTGCTGCATTACAATTTCCCGCATTATTCGGTTGGCGAAGTGGGCCGATTTGGATCGTCCAGCCGACGCGAGATAGGGCATGGAGTGCTTGCGCGTCGAGCCATCGAGCCAGTTTTGCCCGACGACGGCGACTTTCCTTATACGCTTCGCATCGTTGCCGACATCACTGAGTCAAACGGTTCATCGTCGATGGCCACGGTCTGCGGCGGTATTCTATCCTTGATGGATGCCGGTGTACCCCTCAAGGCTCCGGTTGCCGGAGTGGCGATGGGCCTGGTGATGGAAGGTAACAAGTACGCGATCCTTACCGACATTGCGGGCGCCGAAGATCATTACGGCGACATGGACTTCAAGGTCACCGGGACCAGCGAAGGCATCACCGCCTTGCAGATGGATATCAAGATCGGCGGCATCAACGCGCAGATCATGGCGGAAGCACTCGAGCAGGCAAGGAAGGGACGTCTGCACATTCTCGGGGTAATGGCTGAGGCTTTGGCCGAGCCGCGCAAGGAGATTTCACTCCATGCGCCTCGAATTATCCAAATCAAAATCAATCCGGACAAGATTCGCGACGTAATTGGACCGGGCGGGAAAATGATTCGTTCCCTCGTTGAAGAAACAGGAGCAAAGATTGACGTTTCTGACGACGGCACGATTTCCATCGCGACTGCTAGCGGTGAGGCTGCCGAAGCTGCGGTCGCCCGTATTCGGGGGATCACTGCGGAGGCGGAGATCAATCAGACCTACATGGGTACTGTCTCTCGAATCGTGGACTTTGGAGCGTTTGTTGAGATATTCCCTGGAACTGACGGGCTGTTGCACATTTCTGAAATTGCGGACCGCCGCGTTAAAGACGTGCGGGACGAACTTAAAGAAGGTCAACAGATCCTTGTCAAATGCATAGGTAAAGAAGGCAACAAGATTAAGCTTTCACGCAAAGCGGTTCTCCGCGATGAAGGTCAACACGCTGAGGCCACCACTTCCGGCGACTCGGATTAACAACCAAAGCGGGAGGTTTGTCATTGTTTGGCAAACCTCCCATTTTATTTGAGTTAGCGCCTTGTTTTACTGCCCCCGGATCCACACTTCACTGGAATCCCTCCTTCATTGAGTCTCTTTTCCTATCAACCAGCGAAACCGCCGCTGGACTTTCAGTCAAAACACAATAGTTACGGCCCTTTAGACGTGCGGTAGCCAAAGTTTAGAACGATGCAAACCTTTCCTGTCTGGAGTAGATGGGAAGATATCAGGAGGGAATTCCAACCGATGATGAGTCGAGCCTTTCGCCCTACGGCAGCCATTCTCTGTATCTTGCTCTTGTCAGGTGTGCCCACCCATGCGGCTCCCGTGGCAATCAGCGAGGTCATACAGGTACTTGGCCGCTACCAAAATCCTCCCGAGCTTCGGCTCCGCGGTATTTCCCAACAAACAAATTCTCTGGTGGCAGAGGGAACTGATGGCGACGGATCTTCCGCAGTAGCCACGGCAGCACAACAGGACGCCGCTGGCGACGTCATTGAAGTTGCCGGCGTGTCCGCGGTCGGCGACGTCAGCAGCGCCTCGGCCGATACGTTGTTAGCCGGAGTAGCAGTAGCCGATGTGCCCCAAGCCGGTGTCGATGTGGTCGACCAGGGTGACGTTGAAGGAACAATTTGCGACTGCGGTGAAATCACCGTTCCGGGCGGCGGGTTCCCCAAGTGGCCCCTGCTGTTCCTGGCCGCAATTCCATTCTTCTTCATCCATGGTTGCGACGACTGTGATGTCCCGCCCAGCACCCCGCCGTCCACGCCTGAGATTCCGGAACCGGCCTCGCTCTTGTTGTTTGGTTCGGGACTAGCGGCCTTCGGAGCCAGTTTGCGGCGACGATATGCTAAGGGAAAATTGTCGGCGCAAGTGCAGACTACGGAGGAGGGCTAATCACAATGTTGAAAGCGATTCTTAGCAGACACCGAGCTTACGGAAAGTTAGCCTTCGCGGCGCTCCTGGCGTTTACCTTCTGCATGGTCCATCCCACAGCTGAAGTCCAGGCGAAAAAACGAAAACTGGCCAAGTATGGCACGATCAAGATCTTATCAACTCCCGGCGGCTTACCGCTCGAAGTTGATGGTAAGTCGGAAGGTCAGACATCAACGGACTACCGCTCGTTTGACCTCGACCCCGGCGTGCACTCGATCGTCATCAGCCTGCCCAATGGCCAAAGATGGACTCGGGAAATCGAGTTGCCGGCTGGTCGCATCAAGTGTGTGGCGTTGAACTACCGCCAACCGCCTCCAATCGTCAAGTCTCTTTGCCCATATCCCGTAAACCTTTCAACGCATGCCGAAGTCAGCGAAGGTGAACTGATAACGTTTACCGCCGACACCGATTACAGCGGCACTTCGCCGTTGAATTACACGTGGACGGTGAGCCCCGGCAATGCTCGACTGCAGAGTGGCGCTGGTACGCCTACCATCACGGTGGATTCCACTGGATTCGCAGGACAACGAATCACCGCGACCCTGGTCGTTGACGACGGATCAGGTGATCCGGTATGCCGTCAGACCGCACAGGCTTCGACGAACGTTCGTCCAACGCCGCCCATCGAACATCCTTCGAGGGAGTTTGACGTCTGCTGCAGTTGTTCATTCGATGACCAGAAGGCGCGTCTTGATAATCTGGCAGTAGAGATGCAAAACGATCCCTCGACTACGGCTTACGTGATTGCTTATGGCGGCCGCACCAGTCGCATCGGCCAGGCTGACCTGCTGGGTGACCGGGCTCGTGATTACATGGTTGCCCAACGAGGAATCGATCAGTCGCGGATCACGGTGCTCAATGGCGGCTTCCGCGAGGAAGACTGTGTCGAATTATGGGTGGTACCAGGTGGCGCTACCGCTCCGGTGCCGACGCCAACGGTCCAGGCTGGAGACGTTAAACCCGCTCCTTCGACGCCCCGGCGACGGGCCGGTAGACGGAGACGCGGCCGGTATTAACCATTAACAAGTTGAGCGGAGGCTTAACGAAAGGGAGACAAGACGCAAGTCCTGTCTCCTTTTTTCTTTTGGATGCGGCGACGTGTCACCGCTTTGTCGGCGACCGATTCACTCCGCTTTAATATTCTGGATTGACGCGCAAGGGAGCGTGTGATAACAATCTCTGCATCCCCCTTTGATTCAGTTTTGCTAACAGTCCCGGCAGAATCGTCGGACTACACAGGAGGAATTCCAATGGGTGAAAATGGTGATGGCGGCGGCAGTGCTGGGGTGGTCGCGGTCCTGGTGATTTTCGTGATCATTGTTTTAGTCGTCGTCTTTGCGTTTAGAGGACGTTTATTTGGTGGAGGCGGATCACAAAAGATCGACGTCAATGTGACAGCGCCGGCACCGAGCAAGTAACGCTAAGGCCGGAACATCAATGTAGTATAAGAGGAGCGCTGATAGGGCGCTCCTCTTTTGTTCAATTGCTGATTACGATTTACTATTCATTACTTATGACGGCTCCTAACATCGAAACCATCGTCTCCCTGGCCAAACGTCGCGGATTTGTTTTTCCATCTTCGGATATCTATGGCGGACTTGGCAGCGCTTGGGATTACGGCCCACTCGGCGTGGAACTCTGCAACAACGTCAAGCAGGCCTGGTGGCGCTGGATGGTCTACGAGCGCGATGATATTGAAGGTCTCGATTCTTCGATCATTTTGAACCGGCTGGCGTGGAAATATTCGGGTCACGAAGACACCTTCAGCGACCCGCTGGTTGATTGTCGGGATTGCAAGACGCGTTTGCGGGCGGACAAGTTGGAAAATGGCAAATGCCCGAATTGTGGTTCGACGAAGCTTACCGAACCGCGTCCCTTCAATTTGATGTTTCAGACGCACGTCGGCGCAACCGCCGAAGACGATCCGAGCACCCTCGTTTATCTGCGGCCAGAGACCGCTCAAGGCATCTTTATCAACTTCGCTCACGTGCTGACCACCAGCCGCCGCAAGTTGCCCTTCGGCATCGCGCAGATTGGCAAGTCGTTTCGCAACGAAGTCACGCCCGGCAACTTTATCTTCCGCACGCGCGAGTTTGAACAGATGGAGATGGAATATTTTGTGCGGCCCGGCGAAGATGAGCGCGTGCATCAGCAATGGGTTGACAGCTGTTTCAGCTGGTTCACTCAACTCGGCATCTCGCCGGACAGTCTGCGTCTTTACGAGCAACCGCAAGCCGAGCTAGCGCATTATGCGAAGCGCACGGTCGACATCCAATACCGCTTCTTTCCAGAGCGCGCCGAAGATGAACGCCAATGGGATGAACTGATGGGGATTGCCAACCGGACTGATTTTGATCTGCGCACGCATTCCAAAAAGCCGGAAGATGCGGAAGGGAAGCGTTTGAACTCAGATTCGACCGAAGATCTTTCATACTTCGATGAATCTACCAAGGAACGGTTCTATCCTTACGTGATCGAGCCTGCAGCCGGAGTAAACCGCACGGTCTTGGCGGTGTTAATGGACGCTTATTCAGAAAAGACGAACGACAAGGGCGAGACTCGCGTGATCCTGAAACTTGATCCGGCCCTGGCGCCAATCAAAGCCGCCATTTTGCCGCTCGCCAAAAACAAACCCGAGATCGTCGAGCTGGCAAGATCGATCAAACGCTCGCTACAGCCGACGATGCGCGCCGTTTATGACGACACCGGCGGCATCGGAAAGCTTTATGCGCGTCAGGACGAGATCGGCACGCCCTTTTGTGTGACAGTTGATCATCAATCGCTGGAAGATCAGGCCGTGACCGTGCGCGACCGTGATACCTGGGAACAGGAACGCGTTAAGATTTCGGAGTTGCGAGAGCATCTGACGAAGAGACTGAAAACGTAGTTTCGAGTTTTGAGTTTAGAGTTTCACGTTGGACTCGTCATTCCGATTCGTTGTCTTACTTCTGATTTCTAGCGATGGCTCAGGAACTCGAAACTCAAAACGGAAAACTCAAAACTGATCTAATATGCCGATAGTCAAAAAACGTAACGAGCAAACGGAATCGCGTCTCTTACTTGAGGGCAATGAGCCGATTGAGCTCCCGCCCGCCGAGATTGAAGATAGCGCGGTGCTGGTCCAGTTTGAAAAGTTCAAGCCGTTTATTGGAGAACTGCTCGAGGAATTGCGCGACGGCACAATGGCTGAACCCGTGCCGGTAATGAACGACGGTTCCACCTTCGCGATTGATTGCGACACGCGAACGTTTTGGGTGAAACTCTGGCACGCAAACGGAAGCGGCATGACAAAAATCGAGCGCGCCCAAGTAATTAGTTGTCTGCCGTTAGCTCTCGGCGTGCACGTAGTAGTTGAAGATTACAGTGATGAACAACTCGCCGAAGATTGATTCGTCAATCCAGTCTCACGCCCAACTGATCCCCAATACTTCACCTGTATCCTATATTGACATTGAACATTGGACGTTAGACATTGGACTCCCATGTCCGCCACTCCTGAAAAAGTTGTTTCTCTAGCGCAA
Source organism: Pyrinomonadaceae bacterium (assembly GCA_031366425.1). GTDB lineage: Bacteria > Acidobacteriota > Blastocatellia > Pyrinomonadales > Pyrinomonadaceae > PSRF01. The sequence continues at coordinate 9,864 of JANLZV010000236.1, forward strand.
TCCGTTCGCGACGCTGGGGGCCGCGCGCTACTCGTAGGCGGATGCGTGCGTGACGTGTTGATGGGCCAGCCGCCGACTGACTGGGACCTTGAAGTCTATGGAGTTGATCCGTCCAAGCTTCGCGAACTGCTCGATAAATTTGGCCCGGTGAACGTAGTGGGCGAAGCCTTCACCGTTTACAAACTCGGGGCCGACCTCGATGTTTCCTTGCCGCGCCGCGAACGAAAATCAGGTCGCGGCCACCGTGCGTTTGTGATTGATGGCGATCCTTCGATGGGTATTGAGGAAGCCACCCGGCGTCGTGACTTCACGATTAACGCAATCCTCCAGGATCCCTTGACTGGCGAAATCATCGATCCGTTTGATGGTCAGGGTGATCTCAAACTCGGGCTTCTCCGCGCAGTTGATCTGAAAACGTTTCCCGAAGACAGCCTCCGGGTCTTGCGCGC
>JANLZV010000246.1:0-4375 GCA_031366425.1 Pyrinomonadaceae bacterium
CGACCGGCTTTGGCGGCACCATGGCTGCGATTTCAACAGACGGTCAGAACCGGAGTGCTGGGAACACCACGCCAGGAGCTCCCACCGGTCCCCCAATAACGCTTCAATAGCCCAATCCCATCTCCCAGGAGATGGCTCTTCCCCGCACGGTTCCTATCAGGGGCGTGCGGGGATTCTTTTTCACGGTCACCTTGCCAATTCGTTCGCTTTAGGCTGAATTTGCTCAGAGTGCTTGCTTGACGCCCTTGTTGGCGTTAGTTAGACTGCTCCTCACTTATTCTTAGAATATTTCGGAAGAATGCGGGGTCGCTCGCTGCGGTGTGGAGGACTCGGAGCTTTCACTTTTGAGGCGCCGACAACTCAGAATCAATGCGTACGATTAGTAGGAAAGCCGGCGAACAGACACCGTCCGAAGCGACTAACTCAACCAACTCCCCGAACGATCTACTCACGCGGGTCGCCCCACCCTTATTGAAGCTGGCCGATGAACCCCTGACCACAATTGAGCCAAGCGGTACTTGGAGTTCCCTCGACCTGAAGGAGATTTGGACTTACCGCGAGCTTCTGTATTTTCTGGTCTGGCGAGACGTCAAGATACGCTACAAGCAAACTGCCCTAGGTGCAGCGTGGGCGATCATTCAGCCACTCTTCACCATGCTAATTTTCACCTTGATCTTCAGCCGAGTTGCGGGCATTAAATCCGACGGCATTCCCTATCCGATCTTTGCCTATGCGGGTCTTCTGCCGTGGACTTTTTTTTCAAATGCCGTGACTACCAGCGGCAATAGCCTGGTTGGAAGTTCCCACCTAATCACCAAGGTTTACTTTCCTCGAGTCTTGATTCCAGTTGCGGCCGTTGGCGCAGGATTAGTGGATTTTGCGGTGGCTTTTCTTATGCTCCTGCCCCTAATGTTTTACTATCACGTCAGTCTTACCGTAAATGCATTCCTGCTGCCGATACCCATAATTCTCACGCTGCTATTGGCCGTAGGAATGGGAATGTGGCTCTCAGCTTTGAATGTGAAGTATCGCGACGTGCGTTTTGCCGTGCCGTTTATGTTGCAGGTTTGGATGTTTCTTTCTCCCATAGCCTACCCGTCCAGCGTAGTTCCCGAAAAATGGCAACTTCTTTACTCTCTGAATCCTATGACCGGAATCGTTGAAGGCTTCCGTTCGGCATTGCTGGGGCGGCCACTTGGTTGGAGTACTACGGGGATTTCCGCGGCTGTGTCAATCGGACTACTGGTCTTTGCGAATCTTAAGTTTCGCAAGATGGAAAAGAGTTTCGCCGACATTATTTAACGAAGATGAAGCCGATCATCAGAGCGACCAACGTAGCCAAACAATACCAACTCGGGGTGGGGCAGAATTCTTTTGTCACGCTGCGCGAGACGCTGGCCGACGCGTTGCGCGCTCCACTTAAACGAAGAAAGCCGGATTCCGCGTCGGATACTATCCTGGCTCTTCGCGATGTCAGCTTCGAGATTGGCGCGGGAGAGGTGGTTGGTATCATCGGGCGTAATGGCGCCGGTAAATCCACTCTGCTTAAGGTCCTGGCGCGGATCACCGAACCCTCTGCGGGACGGATTGAATTATACGGGCGGATCGCGAGTCTCCTCGAGGTTGGCACCGGATTTCATCCGGAACTGACAGGACGCGAGAATTTATTTCTAAACGGGGCCATTCTGGGCATGACGAAGGCCGAGATTCGGCAAAAGTTCGATGAGATTGTGGCCTTCTCTGAAATCGAACAATTCATCGATACCCCGGTCAAACGTTATTCAAGTGGTATGTATCTGCGCCTGGCCTTCGCGGTTGCCGCACATCTGGATCCGGAAATCCTGTTGGTCGACGAAGTATTGGCGGTAGGTGATGCCCGCTTTCAACGGAAGTGTCTCGATAAGATGGAAGCCGTCAGGCAAGCAGGCCGCACGGTGGTTTTTGTCTCTCACAACATGCCCGCGATTACCCGTATATGCCCGCGCACGATCCTGCTGGAAGCGGGCACGGTAGCATTTGACGGCCCTTCCCACGAAGCTGTGCGACGCTATTTAGGATCCGGCATGGGCACCAACGCCACGCGAACCTGGAATGATATGAACGACGCGCCGGGCAATGAAATAGTGCGCCTTTGCTCCATTTCCGTGCGTGGGGAAGACGGTCAGATCGGCGAGACCATGGATATACGTGAGCGGGTCGGCGTCGAAATGGAATTTGAAGTGGTCGAGGGCGGACATGTACTGGTGCCCAACTACCATTTTATCAACCAGGAAGGGGTCTGTGTTTTCATTGCTTCGGAACAAGACGGGGAATGGCGAAGGCGTCCCCGGCCCACCGGACATTATCGGAGCACGGCCTGGATCCCTGGAAACTTTCTTTCTGAGGGCACGTTGATTATCGGCGCCGCCATCAGCACGATGGATCCTCTGCGAGTGCATTTGTTCGAGCGCGATATTGTCGCGTTTCAGGTTATTGATAGTCTCGACGGCGATTCGGCGCGAGGCGACTACGCAGGCCCAATGCCAGGCCTGGTACGACCGCTCCTGAATTGGACCTCCCAGTTTACGCCGTCCAGTCCCTCTGCGGCGGGAGGCAATGGTCTATGAAGGTCGTAATTCTGGCGGGCGGACTCGGTACCAGGTTGGCCGAAGAGACCGAGATCAAACCCAAACCTATGGTGGAAATCGGCGGACGTCCTATCCTCTGGCACATCATGAAGCATTACGCGCATTACGATTTCAAGGAGTTTTTCATCGCGCTTGGACATCGAGGCGAAATCATCAAGCGGTTCTTCCTCGACTATTGTTCGTTAAGCGGGAACATGACCGTGAACCTCGCCAAAGGGATAGTGGACACTCAGGAAACCGATTGTGAAGATTGGCTGGTCCATCTAAAGAATACCGGGCAGGAAACAAACACGGGAGGTCGTGTCAAACGACTCGAACCATGGTTGAAAGACGGAACCTTCATGGTGACCTATGGCGACGGCGTCTGTAACGTCGACCTGTCCAAACTCCTGGAGTTTCACCGAGCGCACGGAAAGATTGCCACCGTAACTGCCGTGAGGCCGCCAGCCCGCTTCGGGGGCCTCGTGTTTTCGGGCGATCTGGTGGCTGAGTTTACCGAAAAGCCGCAAATCGGCGAAGGCTGGATTAATGGCGGCTTCATGGTGCTCGAACCTGCGGCTTTTGACTATCTCGAAGGCGACGCCAGCAGCCTTGAGTCGGATGCGCTTGAAAACCTGGCTGCCGATAAACAACTGGTGGCTTATCGTCATGAGGCCTTCTGGCAATGCATGGACACGATGCGTGAAGTAAAACTACTGGAGAGTTTGTGGCGGAGCGGGCAACCGCCGTGGAGAGTATGGCCTTAACAATTTCGCCAAATAAAGATTTCTGGCAAGACCGCCCTACTTTAGTCACCGGGGCCAGCGGGCTACTCGGTGGCTGGCTTGTGCGCCGTCTGCTGTCAGCAGGCGCTGACGTAGTCTGCCTCGTGCGAGACTGGGTGCCACAGAGCGAGTTGGTTCGTGCAGGTCTGCTCGACAGCGTGAAGGTTGTCCGCGGCGATGTGCGTGAACAGGCGACCCTCGAGCGTGCACTTGGCGAGTATGAAATTAATACCGTCATTCACCTGGCCGCGCAGACCATAGTCGGTATTGCAAATCGCAATCCGACCTCTACCTTCGAAACCAACATCGCCGGCACATGGTCGCTGCTCGAAGCATGCCGCCGTAGTCCCGCCGTAAAACAGATCGTAGTCGCTTCGTCTGACAAGGCTTACGGTGAACACGAGCAGTTGCCCTACAGCGAAGCCGCGCCCCTGGTTGGAAATCACCCTTATGACGTGAGCAAATCCTGCGCGGACCTGATTGCTCAGGCCTATGCCGCAACTTATGATCTTCCGGTCGGGATCACGCGCTGCGGTAACTTCTACGGCGGCGGGGACCTTAACTGGAATCGGATCGTTCCCGGCACTGTCCGCTCCGTCTTGCGCGGACAACGCCCGGTGATCCGTTCCGACGGAAAATTTGTCCGCGACTATTTCTACGCTGAGGATGGCGCTGCCGCCAATATGCTCCTGGCTGAAAAGCTTGCCGAGGACACCGGTCTTCACGGCCAGGCATTTAATTTTTCAAACGAAATTCAAGTGACAGTGCTCGAGTTGGTCGAACGGATCCTCAGGTCCATGGGCGTCGACGTTAAGCCCGAGGTCCGGAACGAAGCAGTAAACGAAATCCGGCACCAATATTTGAGCGCCGAGAAGGCCCGGCAAGTCCTTGGTTGGAGTCCACTCTTCACTCTTGACGAAGGGTTGGGGTCGACTATCGATTGGAACAAGGAATTTTTTGGAACCGAAGTCAGATGATTGATAG
>JANLZV010000287.1:0-2226 GCA_031366425.1 Pyrinomonadaceae bacterium
GTGCAAATAACGTATTCGCCTACCGGTATTTAACCGGTAACCTTGAAGCGCAAAAACGGGTCTTTAACGGCGTCTTCTTTCTTACTAACAAAGCTCGCCGTACCGCCCTGATCCCCGGCGATGGCGACATCGTATTTTGCACCCTTGCCAGCGCCCGGAAAGCTAAACTCGAATGCCAGAAAGTGGGTGCGACCGGGAGGCCGGTTAATCACGAACCTATACTTTGGCGCGTTGCCGGTGCCAGGTAGTGGGGATAGGGTATGTCCGTCAAGACTGGCAGCAACGAAAACACCAGTGCCAGTTGGTGTAATTATGATATCGATCATTTCACCAAGTGCGGCCGTGTATTTTAGCGGTTCTATCTCTTGCATGATGTTTCTCCTGGGTTTGGTTAGCTCGCGATACATCCTGAATGTTTAGCGAGTCTGGCTTTCGTGGCTTTAGTCAGATTAAAGGGGAGCCAGTTAGCGCTCGATGAAGAAAGAAAAACCAAGTGCAACTCGTTGAGTGATGATGAGAACGCGCGAACGATATTTCAAGCACGTAACGCTGTCAAGACTTTTCGCAATCTCCCGTTGCAGTTCACTACGTAATTTAACGACGGCTGGCGCGGACTCAATGAGTTTTGATTTACCGGGCCGGGATGCGCAGAAACTCGAGTGCGAAAATTTTCCATCTGCTAATAATGTTCTAACCCTCTGAAACGTTTCAGGGCAAAGTCAGTCAAATTTTGCGCCCGAAACTTGACCCCTCACGATTAACGACCCGATGATGAGACTAATCTATCAGCAGCTCAATGAGACTCAGCAAAGAGAGGCGCGCATCGGTGAGCAACTATCGTTTTACTCAGCTCGACGTGTTTACGTTAGAGCCTTTTACCGGCAATGCCCTCGCGGTTTTGCCCGAAGCCGAAGGCCTTAGCGACGAGCAAATGATGAAAATAGCCCGAGAGATGAATCTCTCGGAGACTGTCTTTGTGCACAAGCCAGAGAACCCACCGTACACCAGCACTCAGCAGCCGCCGGCTGGATCAGAAACAAAACCCACCGTGCTGCGGCGTCTGCGAATTTTCACTCCCGCTCGCGAAATCCCTTTCGCCGGTCACCCGGTGGTTGGCACTTGGAACGCCCTCGCGCGGGAAGGCGTGGTTCCTCTTCCCGAGAATGGCACTGGCTGGACGCGCATTCATCACGAAATCGGAATCGGCATCTTGCCGGTGGACATCGAGTTTAAAGACGGTGTCCCGGTCCAGGTGGTGATGACTCAGGGCAAAGCCGAAATGGGAAATGTGATTGAGGGTCGCGGCGATCGAGAGGATCTCGCTCGGGCCCTGGGCCTGGCCATCGAAGACTTTGACGAGACCCTCCCCATTCAGATTATTTCGACGGGACTTCCCTTCCTCGCAGTTCCGGTTCGATCACTGGCTGACCTGCGCAGGTGCCGAGTGAATGCCGCGCTGCTGGCTGAGATTTATCAACGCGCCGGAGCCACCGGCTGTTCAGTTTTCAGTCGCGAGACTTTTGAGATTGGCGAGTCGCGCGCGCACACGCGCATGTTTGCGCCCGCCGACAACATCGCGGAAGATCCGGCGACCGGCAGCGCGGCCGGAGCCCTCGGCGCCTACCTGGTCCATCATGGCGTTCCCAATCTTCCGACTGAAGACGGCCGCTTTCGTTTTGTGATCGAACAAGGCGACTTCATGTATCGCCCGAGCAGGATCAATATCGACATCAAGGGTGGACCCGGCGCGGTGACGGAAGTGCGCGTGGGTGGACCATCCGTGATCGTTATGCGCGGCGAGATCTTCAGTTAGGGTTTGGAGCGTTGATCATCCGCAGTCCAGCCAGGACAAAGGGGATGTAGACGAGGCCGAGAGGATTGCCGAGACGCAGCAGTTCGAGCCGAGCACCCCGCACCGCGTCGCCAATCGGCATACCTGCATCAAATGGCGGCGCACCCAGGAATCTCTTCAGGCACTCCTCGGCAAACTTCACAGCGAGTGGCTCAAAAATCGTAATTTCAGTTCCGATCACGCCGGAGGCGACACCTTCCTGGACCAAGGGGGTAACGAAGTTTAGAGCTATCTCTGGGTTCAGTGAAGTTGTGTGGCAGCCGTTAATAAAAACGAGCGGACGCGGATTCGTGGGCCAGCTAATTTCCTCGTCCGACAATGTCTCCGGAATCCACTGGTCCGTCTTACCGACCTCAAGGTAGGGCACTCCAGTT
>JANLZV010000294.1:0-4535 GCA_031366425.1 Pyrinomonadaceae bacterium
AACTGGAGGACCGCGGGGCCGAGCAGTGCGATGAACAAAGTGGGAAACAGAAAACACGCGAGCGGTATCAGCAACTTCACGGCTGCCTTTTGGGCTGCCTGTTCGGCGCGTTGGCGTCGCTTTGTCCGCAGCGAATCTGAAAAGACGCGGATGGCGCGGGCGATAGAAGTGCCGAAGCGATCCGTCTGGATCAACATCGCCACCAGGCTTCGCAAATCTTCGACTCCGGTCCGATCGGCGAGATTTCGCAAGGCCTCTTCACGATCGCGACCTACGCGCATTTCAAGGTTAGCCATCTCGAATTCGTCGCTGATGTCTCGATGAACATCCTTCAACTCGGTGCTCACCTTCACCATCGCAGCGTTCAGACCGAGTCCCGCCTCGATCGAGATCACCATCAGATCAAGCGCATCCGCCAGGCCCCAACGCACTCGGAGTTGTCGCGCCCGAATCATTCGGCGAAGACCAAAACGAGGAAGGAAAAATCCAATCACGAAGGCAAAAAGAATATAGAGAATCGCACTACTTAGCGGCCGCGCGAGGAGTGCACACGCGAGTCCGACCATGGCCGGAAAGACCGCCAGCGAACAGATTTGGATCGCCCGATATGTTACGGGCGCGTTGTTGGACCTGAACCCTGCCTGCATCAATTGTTTTTGCAGCTTTTTCGCTTCCGCGGCGGAGGGCGGCAGCAAACGATTGAGAGGCGATGCAATTCGTCCGGCAAGATCTGACGATGAGTAGTCTTCCTCAAGAGAGCCGGCCCCGCCGGTGGGAGCGGCCCTTTCACCAAGTCTTTTTAGTCGTTCCGTGGCAGCACTTTGCGGCCGGTAGACGAGCCAATAGACCCCCATCATCCCTAAAGAGATGCAGACAAAAGTTGAGATGGTGATTAGTAGTAGCATTTGTATTTATAGGTTGGCAGTTGGCAGTAGTCCGACGACACCTCAAATTTTTATTCGCAGAATCTTTTTCACGATGAGCATGCCGGTCAGTTGTAGAAACAGAGCGGTCGCGATTAGGTAGTGGCCCCGCGGGTCCTTCCAAAGAATGGTCATGTAGTCCGGGTTGAGGGCCGTGATCGCAAAGGTGACCAGAATCGGAAGACCGCACAACAACCACGCCGAGATGCGCGAACTCGTAGTTAGAGTTTTCAAATCGCCCATGATCCGGAAACGCTCGCGAATTGTGTGGGATACCTTCTCGAGAATCTCGGCGAGGTTGCCGCCAGTTTCACGCTGGATCAAGACGGCGGTCACACACATCCGCAGGTCAAGCAACGGAATTCGCTGTGTCAAATTTTCCAAAGCGAGCTTGAGCGAAAGGCCGAGGTTTTGCTCTTCATAAGTCTTGCGAAACTCAGTCGAGATCGGTTCGGGCATTTCCGCCGACACCATGTGCATCGCTTCGGCGAAGGCATGACCCGCCGCCAGCGCCCGACTCATCAGATCGAGCGTGTCGGGCAAGTGCTCGAGAAAGCTATCGAACCGCTTCTTGCGTTTCCACCAGACGTGCGCGAAGGGTAAAGCAGCGACCACTAACCCCGCCGTCAACATCACCAGGATTGAGACGGTGATCATTGAGGCGGACAGCGCGGCGAGCATGCCGGCCATCACTGAAAACATAACCAGGCGCGAAGGCGTGATATGCAAATCCGCCTGGTCCAACATCTGTTTAAGGTGCAACGCTGCCTGGACGCGAATCAGGAGTTGATTCAGCCAGGGGATTTCGCTCATCAGTTCATTCCGCGCCAGCACCACCTCGATGTCTTCGGTGTGCGCGGAATGGAGCAGGGCTTCTGAAAGTCGTTGACGCAAACGCGCGCGCTTGGCATCCGTGCCGAGAGTCGCCAACAGATAGGCACCCAACACGAAAAACATCGCGAACAAAAACACCAGGAAGGAGATCAACATTTGGTTCTATATCTCCTCAAAGAAAACGCGAGGCAACTGCAGCCCGCTGGCTTTTAGTCGTTCGGCAAAACGCGGCCGAATCCCGGTCGGACGGAACCGCCCAATCACTTTGCCCTGAGCGTCCACACCCGTGCGTTCAAACTGGAAAATCTCCTGCATGGTGATCGTCTCGCCTTCCATGCCGGTGATTTCCGAAATCGCGGTCAGCCTCCTGGTACCATCCGAGAGCCGGGCTACCTGGACCACCAGATTGATCGCCGAGGCCACCTGTTGCCGCATGGCGCGGTCAGACAATCGCATGCCAGTCATCTGAATCATCGTCTCGAGTCTCGCGAGGGCATCGCGCGGAGTGTTGGCGTGAATGGTAGTCAAGCTGCCGTCGTGGCCGGTGTTCATGGCCTGCAACATATCGATTGCTTCGCCTCCGCGGACTTCGCCGATCACGATGCGATCGGGACGCATGCGAAGCGAATTGCGCACGAGGTCGCGTTGGGTAACTTCGCCGCGGCCTTCGATATTCGGCGGCCGAGTTTCGAGACGGACCACGTGCGGCTGTTGCAGTTGCAATTCCGCTGAGTCTTCGATGGTGACGATCCGTTCGTCTTCCGGGATGTAGGCCGAGAGAGCGTTCAAGAGGGTCGTCTTGCCGGCGCCGGTGCCGCCCGAAATCAAAACGTTGAGACGCGCGCTGACGCACATCTGGAGCATGTCAGCGATGTCTTTGGTGAGCGCTTTGTTTTCGATTAACGAATCCATGCGCAGAGGTTCAGCGCCAAAGCGGCGAATCGAAAGCACCGGACCATCAATCGCGAGCGGCGGAATAATCGCATTAACGCGCGAACCGTCATGCAAGCGCGCATCAACCATCGGTGACGATTCGTCGATCCTGCGACCGACTGACGAGACGATCCGCTCAATTACCCGCATCAGATGTTCGTCGTCTTTGAAAGCTACCGTGGTCGCTTCGAGTTTCCCGCGACGCTCGATGTAAATCTTGCCATGCGAATTAACGAGAATGTCCGAGATGCTCGAATCCGCGAGCAGCGGCTCGAGTGGGCCAAGGCCGAACAGCTCATGGTGGACATCGTTAATCAGCCGTTCGCGATCGGAAGACGAGAGCGGCATCGCCTCCTGCGCCAGCAGCGTTTCGGCTAAACGCGAGACTTCCGCATGCACTTGTTCCTGCCCAAGCGAAGCAAGTTTCGTCAAATCCATGCGATTGATCAGCGCCCGATGCAAACGCGATTTCATTTCCTGAAACGAATGCTGAACGTTCGTATCGGATCCGTTGCCGTTGCCGAATCCGCCGACAGTGTCTCTGATTAGTCGTTCGCGTAGGGCCATGTCGTCTCGTTGTCCTTGATGTTGAAACTGATCACAAACTGAAATCTGAATTGTTGGCTTGGAATTCCAACTTGGTTTGCGGCACGTCTCGCTTAAAGAGTGACCTCCATAGCGATCGCTTAGGAATTTCGTCATCACTCACCGTCGCAGCGCCAGAGCCGATCGTTCTGGCAATGCGCTTGATCTCGAGAGAAATCTTGCAACTCGCATCGGCTTTCACGAGCGGCTCGCCAAGATTTATTGAAGTGACCGCCGTCTGATAGTCGCTGGGAATAAAACCAACAACCGGTTCGCCGAGAAACTTTTCCACCTGCCTTAGATCAAGATCGATCTGTTTGCTCCAGCGATTCACGACGATTCGTATTTTCTTTCGTGGGTAACCCAGCCGATCAAAAATCTCCAACGCGCGCTGCGTACTTCTAATCGCCGGAATATCGAGCGTGAGCACGAGGATGATTTCATCAGCCTGGTCAAGCGCGGCGAGTGTGATCGAATCAAACGTATGCTGCGGATCGAGAACGACGTATTCATACGACTCGCGCAGGCGTTGCAGCACATCGAATACATGTTCCGGTTCGATCTCGTCAGCCGAGTCTGCTTCTTTCGGCGCCGCGAGTAGCGACAGGCTCGATGAATATGGGGTAACAAAACTCTTTACCAAGGCGTCGTCGAGGCGCGAACGATTCTCCGCCAAGTCAGCAAACGAATACTTCGGATTGACGCCGAGAAACAGCGGCAGATCGCCGGCTTGAAGATTAAGATCCACGAGCACCGTGCTGGTCCCTGAGCAAGCCGCAAGATTTGTGGCGATGAAGGAGGTGCCGCAGCCGCCCTTGCTGGAAAACACCGCAATCATTCGACCTTTTTTCTTCGGCGCTTCAACCTGGCCCGCGCAAAACTCTCCAACCCGATCGAGCACCGTGGTCAACTCGTCCGCACTAACCGGCAAACGCAGAAATTCCCTGGCGCCGGCGCGGAGACCGCCGAGCATCAAATCCGGTGACGCGTCGGAAGCAGCGGAGATAAGCGCGGTGCCCGGCACTTCGGCAGTCAATCGACGGATGAAGTTAATTCCCTGCTCCGGATTTGCGCCGAGCGTGATGATGGCCGCAGCCGGTTTGAGTCTGACGATCTCTTCGTAGAGTTGATCGGCATCATTGCCCCCAGCGAGGAGTTGCACGCGGCGGTCAGCCGAGAGGGCTGTGCGAAGCTCCTTAAAATTATCGAGGCCGCTGCTTAAGACTACGATGGTTAGTGGTTGAGTCATTCCTTTTCCTG
>JANLZV010000061.1:0-2323 GCA_031366425.1 Pyrinomonadaceae bacterium
GGCCGCGGACGTTAGACTTACTTCCTCACCGCATTGATGAAATCCGCGAGCATTCCATAGGCCGTGCTCTGCAGGTTTGGGCGGTGAGAAGTGATTGTCAGTCCCGGCATCATGTCCAGCTCGAAATGGACCGCGAGCGAAGTCCCTCGGACGCTGCCCAGAGGATCTGTGGCTGCCACTTGTTCCGGTCTGACGGTCGCTACCAGCTTGCCGTTCCCATCAAACTTTGATCGCGCCATGAGCTTATAGGGCTTACCTTCAGCCCTCGCCGCCTGCACCTTTCTGGGTCCCAGTTCTCGAATCCCTTCCCGGATCACTTCGTCGGGTTTAAGCGGAATTTTCAGCAACACGTTGGCGAGGGCGCAAACTTTTACCGTCGCGTCCCACCCGTCGATGTCATGACTCGGATCAGTTTCCGCTACACCGAGGTCCTGCGCGGTCTTGAGACCTTCCTCAAACGATCGGCCCGCCTCCATCGTCTCGATGATCACGTTGGTAGTTGAACTGAAGACTCCGCTGAAACCGCGGAGTTTCGCCGCGGGCAAGGCCTCGCGAAACAGCGAAAAGACGGGCGCGCTGTCAAGCACGGTGGACTCAAACATCAAACGCTTTCCTGTTGTTTCCGCTAATGCGGCCAACTCCTGAAAACCGTGAACGATCGTACCTTTGTTCGCAGTGATTGCGTGGGCGCCCGACTGCAGCACCGCGCGAAGATAATCGATTGCCGGTTGGCCCGTCGTTGGATTGAGAGAAGTGGTTTCAAAAACGACGTCTGATTGGGAATCGTGCAACCAACTTGTGAGGCTATTGGATGGTTGCGAAGTTTCTGCAAATGAGTCGCCGGCAAGCAAACTACGCGGATCCATTCCTTCGCCGTTCGCCAACCAACCAATCCTCCGGCTGGCGATGCCGGTAATTCGCCACTCAATCTCGTAGAGGTCGCGCAGCTCTGCGGATTTGGAAATTAGTAGGCGCACTAGCGCTCTTCCAACATTTCCAAAACCGAGAAAACAGAGGTTGTATTGTTTCATTCGTCTTTCCGATCCGAGCGTCGTATTATACGCCGACCAGGCGGCGTCAATTTATGAAACAATATCACGATCTGCTGCGATCAATTCTGGCGAATGGCTCTGAACATAAGGACCGCACCGGCGTCGGCACGATCTCCCACTTCGGATATCAGACACGATTCGACCTGCGCGAGGGGTTTCCCATTGTAACGACGAAGAAAATTCCGTTTCGCTGGATCGCCGAAGAGTTGTTTTGGTTCCTCTCAGGCGACACCAATGAGGCAAATCTTCGCGCGCGCGGGGTAGACATTTGGGCCGAGTGGGCCGACGACGAGCATACGCGCCGGTTCCAGCGAGCTGCGGGCGATCTTGGCCCGGTGTACGGCTACCTATGGCGCTCATTTGGTGGCGACTACCCGGCGCGGAATGGCGTCGATCAGATCGCCAACCTCATCAGCGAGATTCAGCGCAATCCAAACTCTCGACGTTTGATCGTAACGGGTTGGGATCCGCGCGAGGCGGATAACGTGGATCTGCCTCCGTGTCACACGTTATTTCAGTTCAAAGTTGAAGCCAGCAAGATCCTGCATTGCCAGCTTTATCAGCGTTCGGCCGACGCGTTTCTCGGGGTGCCTTTCAATATCAGCTCCTACGCGCTGCTAATCCACATGGTGGCCCATGTGTGCGGACTCGCGGTCGGTGATTTCGTTTACACCCTTGGTGATTATCACATCTACACCAACCACCTGGACCAGGTAAAACTGTTGCTAGAGCGCGAACCCTACGCTCTGCCCACACTTGAAATCGTTGATGAAGGAACCCAGCTGAGTGGACTGGAAGGCTTGCTGAGCCTGCGTTACGACAACCTCCAGCTTCGCGGCTATCAATCGCACGGCAAGATCGCGGCCGCAGTGGCTGTGTAGGATAGACATTCCTCTGTCTGGCCTAGTTCATTTGCAGGAGACGTTGCAGAAGGTGAAATGACAGACACGAATGTCTGTCTCCTACTTTTATGATCATTGGAATCGTCGCAGTGGACCGAAACGGCGCCATCGGCAAAGGCGGGAAACTTCCCTGGCACTACTCCGCCGACATGAAGTTTTTCAAGCAGACCACGATCGGAAACGCGTGTGTGATGGGTTACAAAACGTGGCTTACGCTCAAGCGGCCGTTGCCAGATAGACTGAATATTGTGTTAAGCCGACAGTCGGAGGTTGCGCCCCAGGACTCAGTAGTCGTCCTGCGCGATCTGGGGTCCGTGTTGGCTATCGAGAAGGAATTGAAGTGCGATCTGTTTGTGATCGGAGGCGAGC
>JANLZV010000400.1:0-4932 GCA_031366425.1 Pyrinomonadaceae bacterium
GCCATCGCGAGCTCAATGAGAGGACCCTCACCGAAATCGAACTATTAGAGCACCACCATCCTACCGCCGATTCCTCATAATCTCATGTGCTATGATCCCTGCAATGCCGCGCCTCTTCGACCTCAATGTTTTGATTGGAGAGTTATACCAACACCGGCTCGCCGGTTTGGGTCAGACTCTTTCTCACAAACTCGCTCAATCGCTGGCCACGCATATCGGCAAAAAAGACCCGACCGCGATCACCGTTGAAGACCTACTGCATTACCTGCCAATGCGTTATGAAGATCGCTCAAACCCGGCGCGAATTGCTGACTTGAGTGTTGGCATGGAGGCCTCCCTGGAACTCATCGTCAAGATTGCCGGTGGTTTCCAAGTGAAGAACCGGCGCACACACGGGCGCTCCAGCCTCTTCATTTTTGAAGTCACCGCTACGGATCCGGGAAAGAGCGGAAGACCTATCGTCGTCTGGTGGTTCGTGTCCGGCAATCACGCCCATGACATCGTCACGTATTACATGAAGCGCTTCACTCGGGGCGCGCGTTTCGTCACCTTCGGCACGTGGGAATGGGATAAACGCCGCGCCACGTTTACCCTCCGCTTAAATAAACCCGCAGATGAACTCGAGATGTTGCCACCGTTGGGCGAAGAAACAACTTCTGCGGGCAGCACCGAAGACTCAATCGCCAACTCCCTTGACGATGGGCCGACCGATCCGGCGATGGCCGTGATCCACGTGGGACGGCGCGTGCCCATCTACCGCAAACTCGGTGAGTTTAGTTCCAAGCGTCTGCGTGAATTCATCCACGCGGTACTTTCGCGACTCTCCGATGCGAGCATAAGCGAAACTTTGCCGGCAGAGTTGCGGCGCCGGCGAAAGCTGGTGGGCCGCGCCGAGGCATTACGGCATATTCACTTTCCACCTGAAGAAACGCCGCTGGAATTATACGAACAGGCACGCAGCCCAGCGCACCTGCGGCTAATCTTTGAAGATCTTTTTTGGATTGCGCTCGGGATCAGCTTGAAGCGTGGGCGCAGAATCAAGGAACCAAAGGGAACGACCATCAAGATCGATCGGGCCATGATGAGCAGGATCGGCTCCGTACTTCCCTTTAAGTTGACTGAAGCGCAGCGGCGCACGGTGAAGGAGATTTTCGCGGACTTGAAATCTGACGCTCCAATGAACCGCCTGCTACAGGGCGACGTTGGGAGCGGCAAGACGATCGTGGCGTTGATCGCGATGTTGGCGACGATGGAAAATGGTTACCAAACCGCACTGATGGCTCCGACTGAAATTCTGGCGGAACAACACGCCCGCAACATCAAACGGCTGCTAGCTAAAACGCCTTACCGGGTTGAACTCTTGACCGGGGCCATGCGGGTCGCCGAGAAAAGAGACCTCCACGCTCGTCTCGCTGCCGGCGACATTCAAGCCTGCATCGGCACTCAGGCGCTAATCCAGGAAGCCGTCTCCTTTAAGCAGCTTGGCTTGGCGGTGATCGACGAGCAGCATCGCTTTGGCGTCATGCAACGCGCCGAGTTGCGCGCGCGCGGCCTTCATCCCGACGTACTCGTGATGACTGCCACCCCGATTCCGCGGTCGCTGACGATGACGATTTATGGCGACCTCGATGTTTCCGTAATCGATGAAATGCCGCCAGGCAGAACTCCGATTGAGACGATCGTGTTGGGCGAAGAGCAACGTGCTGATGCCAAAAGACTGGTTTCATCCGAAGTGCGTTCCGGTCGCCAGGTGTATGTGGTCTACCCGCTGGTTGAAGAGTCGGAGAAGATGGACCTCAAAGACGCCACGCAACGTTATGAATATCTACGCGACAAGGTCTTCCCAAAATTTGCTGTCGGCCTGGTCCATGGAAAAATGAAGACCGCCGAAAAAGAGGAAGCGATGCGACGCTTTGTCGCCGGGGAGATCCAGATCCTGGTTTCGACTACGGTGATTGAAGTAGGCGTTGACGTGCCGAACGCGTCTGTGATGATCGTGGAGCACGCGGAGCGGTTTGGCCTTTCGCAGCTCCATCAACTTCGGGGACGGGTGGGTCGCGGGGCCGAAAAAAGTTATTGCATCCTCCTCACTACCGATAAACAGACTGCGGTGGCCGTGGAACGACTCGGAATTATGGCGAAGACGAACAACGGGTTCATCATCGCGGAAAAGGATTTAGAACTGCGCGGCCCAGGCGAATTGCTGGGAACCAAACAGTCTGGGCTTCCTGAATTTCGTGTCGCTAACCTCGTACGAGATCAGCAATTCCTCGAAGCCGCACGCAAAGAGGCCGAGTTCTACCTGGCCAAAGGTGAACAGTCGCCGGAAACCGCGAAGATGATTCAACGAGTTAAGACTGACGCGAGATTTGGATTGGCGGTGGTAGGTTAACTTGCGAATAATAGCGGGAAAATATCGAGGCCGAAACCTTGAGGGCCCGCCATCGCTCGACGTGCGGCCAACATCAGACCGTCTTCGCGAAACACTTTTCAATGTGATCGCGCCTCGAATTCAGGGAGCGCGTTTCCTTGATCTCTGCGCCGGTTCGGGTGCGGTGGGAATCGAAGCACTATCCCGCGATGCCGCGCATGTCACTTTCGTCGAGCAGACCGTCCCGATGATTGCTTTGATAAAATCCAACCTCCAGCTGTGTCGCATCGGGGCGAGCGAAGCCACCGTAATTCGCGCCGAAGCCGAGGATTACCTAAAACGAACTGGCGGATCATCAAACGCCGAGTGGCATCCCTGGGACATCGCATTTTTTGATCCGCCTTACGCAATGGACCATTCGTCAATTCTGGCAATCTTCGGAGCGCAAACGTCGCATCTCTTGTCTAATCAAGGACTGCTGATTGTCGAACACCATCACAAAACTGCCCTGCCTGCGCGCTTCGGAAAACTTGATTGCGGGCGAGTTCTCAAACAGGGCGACTCAGCCCTCAGTTTTTATGAACCGGCCGGCCCGGAGTAGACGGCGTTCGCAGCCTCGCCCAATCATTGTTAGAATCTGACCATGCTGGTACTTGGAATTGAGTCTTCGTGCGATGAAACTGCCGCTGCGGTTGTACGCGATGGTCGTGAAATCGTGTCTTCAGTTATTGCTTCTCAGATTGAAACTCATAAACGTTTTGGCGGAGTAGTCCCCGAGATCGCTTCCCGCGAGCACCTCGACAAGATCGTGCCAATCGTTGCGGAAGCGCTGACTCGGGCTAAAGTTCAGGCAAAAGATCTTGATGGTTTGGCTGTGACGGCCGGGCCAGGCCTGGTGGGCTCACTGCTGGTTGGCGTTTCCTACGCGAAGGCGATGGCTTTTGCGCTCCGGAAACCCCTGGTCGGCGTGAACCACATCGAAGGGCATGTTTATTCAGTGGCGTTTGAGAACCCGCCGGTTGAATATCCGGCGCTCGCCCTCGTGGTCTCTGGGGGACATACCAACATCTTCTTTATTCCCGAACCGGGAAAATACAAGGTCATCGCCCGCACGCGCGACGATGCTGCCGGCGAAGCGTTTGATAAAGTCGCGAAGATGGTTGGCCTTGGTTATCCGGGCGGCCCGGTGATTGAGCGACTCGCGCGCGAGGGTAATCCGAAAGCAGTCAAATTCACCTTGCCGCGAATGGGCGACGGCTCGCCGGATTTTAGTTTCAGCGGACTCAAGACCGCGGTCACCAAACACGTGCGCGAAAGTGGTTTGCAACCCGTTGCTAATGGCGAGGAGCCGACAGCGGCGATTAAGGACCTGGCCGCGAGTTTTCAAGACACTGTGGTGCGCTCGCTCGTTGGTACTACCGAACGCGTGGCTAAAGAATATGGACCACGAACGTTAATCGTCGCGGGCGGCGTGGCCTGCAACGGCGCGTTACGAGTAGCGGCGGCAAAAGCGGCCGAGCGTTTGGGAGTTCCGATTTATTTCCCTTCACCACATCTCTCAACTGACAACGCCGCCATGATCGCCGCGGCCGGGACCGTGAAACTCCAAGCCGGCGAACGAGCTGGCTTCGATCTAAACGCGGACGTAACGCTGCGTCTGCAGAATCTTGACACGCAGGAAGACGCGCTCAGAAAGGCGAAGGTACGTTACCGGCTTTAGTCCCGCCGCGCTCGTTTCCGCAAAAAAAGGCGAGCGATGTCAGTCTCGCCCACCTCGAACTTTCATTTCACTCGCCTTCTGCCTTTTGGAAGAAGTCAGAACCGGGAGCGGTAGCGACCCGGTCCAGCCAATCACCTTGGAATCCGAATCGTCTTTCGCCAACGCAACTTGATTCAGCGGTCGCTACCGCTCCCGGTTCTGAATTAACCCATCTTAGTTGGAGTAAGCGAGGAACCGACTGGCAAAATGATCTGAGTGAATTGATCGACCGGTAACGCTTCTATCCAAAGATGTCGCGGACCTTGTCCACCAGACCTTTGTCTTCAAGATCTTTGTTTTCAACGACAGCCAGTTGTTCCAGCAATTTTCTTTGCTCGCGTGTCAACGAAGTGGGCGTGATCACTGTTACCGAAACAAATAGATCGCCGCGGCCTCGACTACCAAGCACCGGCATTCCCTTGGACTTCAAACGGAAGACAGTGCCCGTTTGGGTGCCAGTCGGCACCTTGATCTTTTCCTCGCCGTCGATCGTGCCGACGTAGACATCGGATCCGAGCGCGGCTTGGGCGAAAGTGATCGGCAGAGAAGCGTAGAGATTATTTCCCTGACGTTCAAAACGCTCGTGGTCGGCCAGATGAATTACGACGTAGAGATCGCCCGACGGACCACCCTGCGTGCCATCCTCACCTTCGCCTTGCACCCGAAGACGCGATCCCGTTTCCACTCCAGCCGGAATCTTCACTTCCATCTGATTCTCGCGCTCGATGCGTCCGGCGCCGCGGCAATCCGCGCAGGGATTTTTCACCACGCGACCCGCGCCGCGACATGGTTGGCAGGTTCG
>JANLZV010000500.1:0-10729 GCA_031366425.1 Pyrinomonadaceae bacterium
AACCAGCTAACCCAAGTCGCGCTGCCCAACGGGCTGACGGTGACTTACAAATACGATGCCCTCGGTCGGCGCATTCAACGAACGACAAGCGCCGGCGCAAACGAACGCTACGTCTACGACGGCCATGACGTGCTCGTAGACCTAAACGCTGATTGGACCGTCGCGACGAAGTACCTGAATGGACCAGGAATCGATAACCATTTACAGCAAACCAGCGCCGCCACCGGCGTCTCCTATTTCCTTACCGATCACCTGGGCTCAACCGCGGCCCTCACTGACGCGGCTGGAAACGCGGTTGAGCAATTCGCTTATGACTCTTTCGGCAACGGTCCTGCGAGCACCCGCACGCGTTACACCTACACCGGCCGCGAACGCGATCCTGACACGGATCTGTTGCATTACCGCGCCCGGTTTTACGACCCGCAGGTCGGGCGATTTATCAGCGAAGATCCGATCCTACTGGCGGGAGGTGTGAACCTATTCTCCTACGTAGGAAATGAGCCCCTCACCAATGTCGATCCGAGCGGACTTTATAACGAGGATGTCCACTATTACCTTACTTACTTTTTGGCCACGAAATTTCCATGTTTAACCAAACATGAAGCCAGGATCATCGCGAATGCGAATCAAAGTGTGGACGAGAATCCAGCCACGGAGCCCTGGCCCGGATGGACCAGCGCCCACCGTCGTACCAATTCCGACTCGCACGCGTTTGATCCCGGAAATGACGACAACTTGTCCAACCTTCGAGGCGCCGCGATGAGTGGGGGACCAAATTATCAGGCGTTTGGAACTTACTTACACTATCTACAGGACTCTTATAGTCATCGGGGTTTCGACAATAGATGGTATGGACAGTATGGATTTAACGGCTCTGATATTCCATTCTTGGGAGGCTTTGTTGTAGACAACACCAACCATGATTTAGGTAATTCCGAAGAGATGGCAAGGGCCACGTTCTTCGCCATCTCCGATTTTGCCAAGCAAAAAGGATGCAGTTGCGAATTTCCGAATCTCAACTCGTGGTGGCCTACCGTGAGCGCATTCTTAAGGGCAGACAACGACGATCTCGCGAATAAGCGTTCGATGCTGGGCGTTCCTGGACGGTAGTTGAAATAGGTCAACGAATGCGAGGTATCACGATGGCTTCTTCACCATCCGCAAAGCCAAGATTTCGGATCGTCTTGCCGGCTGCATATTTCGTAGTCAGCGTGGCTTTGCTGATTCCCTGTTTGCTGAGACTGGGCCACTCGGTCTGGTGCCAATACTTCATAAAATCCATGTTCCCAGCGGGGCTGATTCATGGCGTCCTGATTAAGGTGTTGGTTCCGTTTGGCCTCGTGCGGGAAGATGGTCAAATCTGGAAGATTCTGGATGAGGTTCTGTTGGTGCCGGTGCCTTTCGTTCTGACTCTGGCCCAATACTATCTGATCGGACTACTCGTGGACCGATTCCTCAATCGCCGTTCGGAGGGAGTCCGTCCTCATGAATAGAACTAAGCGAAGGAGCTGGTTAGTAACTGGGACAGTGATTGCCTCTGTCGCTGTACTACTCGCGTATCCATTCGACACTACGGTGGTCCCCGAATGGAAGATCCGGATTGTTGACGCCACGAGTAAACCTGTCCCAAACGTCACTGTGAGGGAGCAATGGAGAAATCATTCGGTAGAATTCCACGGCCATAACGAAGATCGGACGACTGATAGCGACGGCTACGTGTCCTTCCCGCGTCGAACTGTCAGAGCTTCTCTAATCTTTAGAGGAATAGGCTGGGCGGTGGCCCACCTAAACGTCCACGGAGAATCGGGTCCTAAGGCATCGGCCCTTGTCCTCGGTGACTATCTCACGTCAAGTGATCCTGACTACTCGCCCGAAAAGCCGTCACCCGAAGTGATAGTTGTGCGAC
The DNA here is from genome assembly GCA_031366425.1 of Pyrinomonadaceae bacterium. GTDB lineage: Bacteria > Acidobacteriota > Blastocatellia > Pyrinomonadales > Pyrinomonadaceae > PSRF01. The sequence goes on from JANLZV010000500.1 coordinate 1,907, forward strand.
CACAGCAATGAGATCGTCGATTGCGTTTAACCCGACTTCCACCGGTATTCTTAGTAGCTAACAATCCCCGTGATTAGGTTGCATGTTGGTCCTTAAGGTTTCATTAGTGTTGGTTATCACCCAGAGAGCCCTCTTGACCTCGCGGATCATACTGATGCTCAGTTGCGAAGGAAGATCCAGATTCTAGGTGTGCCATGGAGAAGTCCTTCGGGTTATTGAAACAACATGAACAAAATAGCTGATGATGAGAAAGGCCACCCTGAACGAGGCGACCGCCGTATGATATTCCGATTCATACTCCCCGCGATTTTTTTGCTGCTTGCGTTATTGTTTGTCGTAGTGAATCTGGTTGGGGCGGGGCATGGCTCAAGTACTTTTGATTTCGTGCTCTATTGCGCGTACCCAGCATGTTTCTTGATAGGCCTGTTAGAGCCTTTTCTCGGTGAACCGGATCTACTTTGGTTTCTGCTCTGTGTGGTAGCGGGCGCGGTTCAGTATTTCTTAATCGGGTACTTCATTGACTTGTGGTTGCAGCGACGTAGACGCCTCGGGGACCAACGTTCCCGCTAGTCATAATGTCTCTGTCGCCCTTGCTCGGTTGTAGGCTGAGTGTTGGCGATTTTGTATCGACTTTGTTTGCCGAAAGAAGTGACGAAGGTCCGAAAAGATCAAAGCTTAAGATGGGCGTCGTGCGCGCAGTATTACCTGGTGGGATTATTGCTTGATAAGTTGGTAGCTCGCGGGCAAAAGCATTGAGCTTCCTGACATTCAGGCCTTGAGCCGAACAACAATCGGGCTCAGTCGTTTAAGGCTGCGCGCGATTGCGGCTCACTCCCATCGCCAGTTTCCTGGCGCGCGGGATCGCTTCGACCGCTTTAGCCACCTGCGGATCTTTTTGTACCAAAAACTCAACTCCCGGCGCGGTGCCGTAGGCCGCGGTCAGGAGGAAGTAGCGCAGTTCCAGTTCGATGAACTCTCGATTGCGATCAACCTCGCCCACCAGCGATGACCACGAAGGCTCAGCCGCCACAAAATTTTTGAAAGCCCCAAACACCGCGGGAGACAACGAAAACTCCGGGCCCTGCAGGTGCCCACCCTCCATGATGGCGCGATCAACCTGATAATCGCCTTCATTGGGAATTCGACCATTCACGAGTTCGCGAGCGAAGAAGAACATCGGATTCCGCAAACGATTCTGGACGTTTGTGACGCTCCGTCTCTTCACCGTTTCGTCGGGCGCAATCCCGCCGCCACCGTATACAGCCCGGCCTGCATCCGTCCTGGTTTCCGGGCCCACGGGCTTGAGGGTTTCGTCTTTGCGGTCCAGAGCTACCGAGCCACCGTGCGTGTAGTAGTCGTAGAACCCTCCCTCGGAATAATTGCGTTGAATCAAACGACCCGAGGGTGTGTAGTATTTCGCAGACGTCAGGGTCAGCCCAGCGCCATAATCAAGCGGGATAATGCTCTGCACCAGACCCTTGCCAAAACTATTTTCACCGACGATCAGCGCCCGATCATGGTCCTGCATGGCCCCGGCCACGATCTCCGACGCGGAAGCCGAACCTTCATTGATCAAAATCACCAGCGGCATCGGATCGGCCGACCGATTGCGCGAATAGAAGACGTTGTCGCGTTGTGGCCCTCTGCCCTTTTGCGTAAGGATCAGTTGCCCACTCGGGAGGAACATCTCCGAAACCTGAATCGCCTGGTCCAAGAAACCGCCAGGGTTGTTTCGCAAGTCGAGGACTAGTGAACTTGCGCCCTTCGCTCGCAAAGCCGTCAGGGCTTCTTCAAGCTCATCGGTAGTGGTGTAGTTAAACCCTCGCGTCATATCGACATAGCCGACACCCGGTTTGATTATGTAAGCGTCAGGGATTGAAGGTTGCGACACTGCATCGCGAACGATCTCGACCGTTTCCACGCGTTTATCAACGGCGCGTTCGAGCGTGATTTTCACAGTCGACCCACGCGGCCCACGAATTTTATCGCGCACTTCAATCGACTTCTTCCCGGTCATCGCGGTGCCATCGACGGCCACGATCCGGTCCCCGAAATGAAGTCCGGCGCGTCCGGCCGGCGAGCCTTCAAAGGTTGCGGTGATAAAGGTGTCGGGTTCGGTGCCGACGAGGTAACTCTGGATCGAAGCTCCGATGCCGAAATACTGGGATCGTTGATCGGTCTTCAGCTCTTCATACTCTTCACGGTCGTAATAATTTGAGTGTGGATCAAGCGAGCGCAGCATCCCGACGATCGACGATTTGAAGACGGAGTTATAATCCAGCTTTTTTCCGTCGATGTAATTCTCCTGAATCACTCTTAGGGCTTCATCGAAGTCTCGTTCGATATGGGGAATCTGACTTGGACTGGTGCGCGGGGTGCGGCGTGATGAAGCACTTGCGGCCGCAGCCGCTGCGGCTTGCCCGCCCGCGTTGGTACCCGCAGAAGATTGCGGCTGGGGCCTTTGTTGGGCCCAGGCGAATGGCTGAATACTAAATGTAAGTATGAAGAGCGCGTTTAGCGCCAGCGAGAATGTCCTTTTCACAACCAACCCCCTGAAGGTCCGAATGAAGCCTCGACCAACTCTCCCTGTCCGCGGGGGAGACGAAGTTCGCGAAGTGGTTGGCCAATACTAACGAATGCATCGAGACCCGGCAAGGCCGTATATTTATCATCGATGTTGGCTGAGGAGTCGCCCTTCAAACGTTAACCATTCGCAGTCTCATGGTATTGAAGGTGGCTAACTTGACGCCCCTTCCAACGCATCCGTAGAATGAACTTATCAGAATCATAAGCCGTACTTACAGGGAAGTATTTTGAATCCTGTGAGTTGAAGGAGTTTTCACTAACATGAGTAGTTCATACCAAAAAGAAGAGCAGCCAGTTTCCGAAACGGTTGACGATTTAGCACTTAGAGACGACGAAACCGAAGGCGACTCAGAAGAGCGCACTCGCACGGCATCATCAGTCAGAGACATCGCCTCGCGGATTCCCGAATCGCTCAGCGCCATTGGACGTGATATCAGCCGCACGATTGAGCGCGCGATGCACGCCAAAGACGATTACGTGGTCGCGGTTAAAGTGTCGCCCGAGACGCAGGACAAACTAGAGCAACTGGTCCAGTCGGGAATTTTTCGCAGCCGGGCTGAAGCGGCGGGCTTCCTGATTGAGGAAGGCATCAAGACGCAGTCGGCCTTGTTTGACCGGGTCCAGCAAAAGCTTGCGGAGATCGAGCGCCTACGGGCTGAATTGCGGGGCATGGTTAACGAGCGACCCGCGTAGCCAAACTGTCCGTTCCTTAACTTCAGCCCTGCGCGTCCCAAGAAGAAGCGCTATTCCCGCGGCAGGAGAAGTTTGCTCCAACTGAATCGAGAACAAAGTGTCCGAAAGATTCCAACTCCCGCCCACCACCATCAAACAATTTAAACTGGACAATGGTCTTCGCGTAATTCTCTGCGAAGACCATGGCATTCCGGTTGTCTCCGTGGCCCTTTATTACGATGTCGGCTCGCGCAATGAAAAGACTGGCCGCACCGGTTTCGCCCATCTTTTCGAGCACATGATGTTTCAAGGCTCAGAAAATGTCCCAAAGGCCGCCCATTTTCAATACATCTTCAATGCGGGCGGGACGATGAACGGGACTACTTCAACCGAGCGCACTAACTATTTCGAGACATTGCCGGCGAGTCATTTGCCCCTGGCGCTTTGGCTCGAGAGCGATCGGATGCGTTCGCTTAAAGTGACGCAGGAGAACCTCGACAATCAACGCAGCGCGGTCCAGGAAGAAAAACGCCTGCGTTACGATAATCAGCCTTACGTAAATGCCTTCCTCCGGATCAACGAGTTGATTTTCAAGAATCCTGCGAATTCGCATTCAACGATCGGTTCAATGGAAGACCTCGACGCCGCGACGATCGCAGACGTGCAGGAGTTTTTCCGAATTTACTACGCGCCTAACAATGCAGTGCTGACGATCGTCGGCGATTTCGAAGAGGCTGAAGCTACCGCTCTGGTCCGTAAGTTTTTTGAAAATATTCCCAGCCAACCGCCGCCGCCGCCCGTCGACGTTAGTGAACCCGAGGATGTCGCCAACACGCAGGAAGTATTTCACGACAAACTGGCTCCGGCGCCGGCATTCGTATTGGGCTGGAAGATTCCGCCTCGTCGCACGCCTGACTACTACGCGCTTTCGCTGGCCGCGGATTTAATTTTCGAAGGCGATAGCTCGCGTTTGTATCAGAAGCTGGTGAAAGGTGACGAGTCAGTCGTCTCCATTCAGGGCGGCATTGACGAGCGACGCGGCCCCTCAGCCTGGTATATCTTTGCGCTGCCGAAACCCGGACAGGAAGTGGGGTCGATTCGCGATCAGATTGTCGATGAAATTCGTTCGCTGGGCACTTCAGGTCCATCGGCTGCAGAAATGGAAAAGCTGCGCAACTCGCTTTGCAACGACACTGTGCGCGGTCGGCAATCAACTATGTATCGGGCCCAGCGCCTCTCCGAATATACGCTGTACGACGGCGACCCCACTCTCTTCGATTCCGAACTCGATAAGTATCTCAGCGTAACTCCGGAGGCCATCCGGAGCGCGGTGCAGCGTTTCCTCGACGTCGAAAATCGCGTGGTGCTCGACATTGTTCCGGAAGTGACTGCTGGTGAGTTTGACGACAACCCGGATTCCGAGGCGACGGCTTCCCAGATTACATCCGCATCTCCCGAACCGTCAGGCGTACCGACCCAACCAACTTCGCCTCCACCCCAGGTTCCCGGACCCTCGAACACGCAGACCGGAGCCGACGTTGTCGCTGTCAGCGGTCCGCTCAGTAATCCACTTGAAAAGCCGCAGCCGGCGCTACCGTCTGAGTCTAACTAGACTCGGGCGAGATTCGACATAGATAAATGGAACAAGAACAAAACCTATTTAGGGAGCCTCCTCCTCAACTGCCGCCGCGCCCCATTAAAGTGCCGGCCGCATCCGAAACTTCACTCTCTAACGGACTTTCGATCGTAATCGTCGAAGATCCAAGGCTGCCACTTGTCAGTTATCGCCTCGCACTGCGGACCGGAGATGCGCATGATCCACCGGAACTTCCCGGCCTGATGGACATGATGACGGGTCTGTTGACCGAAGGAACGGCGACGCGTTCGAGCCGCGAGATCGCGGATGAAGTCGCCCGACTCGGTGCGGCGCTGCAGGCGGGCGCAAATTCTGACTACACTACGGTGGCTGCGTCATCGCTGGCCACCTTCAGCGACAACATTCTCGAAATGATGGCCGAGGTTGTCTTGACTCCGTCGTTTCCGGAGAATGAAGTCGAACTCGCGAAGCAGAACACGAAAGAAAGTCTCAAGCAGCAACGTGCGCAGCCGTCATTTTTGGCCGGCGAGATGGTGGCCAAGGTAATGTTTGGTGACCATCCCTATCACGTTACGTCGCCGACTACGGCTTCGGTAGACGCGACGACGCGGGATCGCTTGATTGAATTTCATCGCTCAACATTTGTCGCCAATAACGCGGTGATGGTAGTGGTGGGCGACGTGAAGCACGATGAGATTATCGCTCGCATTGAGAGTCTGTTTGGCGGTTGGCAACCGGGCGAAGTCACGGGTGATCATTTTCCGTCACCGCCGAAGCGGACCTCGCGCGCAGCGTTCATCGTGGATCGGCCAGGGTCGGCCCAGGCAAATATCGTCATTGCGAATCCGGGCATAACGCGCACCAGCGCTGATTATTTTCCCATGCTCCTGATGCACACGGTACTCGGTGCAAACGCTTCTTCGCGTCTCTTTATGAATCTCCGAGAGGAGAAGGGTTATACCTACGGCGCTTATTCAAGTCTCGATGCGCGCCGGACCGCCGGCACCTTCCGAGCCACTGCGGAAGTTAGAACTCCGGTGACGGGTGATTCTCTTAAGGAGTTTTTCTACGAGCTCGATCGAATCCGCAGCGAGCCGGTTTCTGAAAAGGAAATCTCCGATGCCAAGTCGTATCTTACCGGTGTCTATCCGATTCGGCTCGAAACGCAGGAAGGACTGATCGATCAACTCGTACAGATCAAGATGTTTGCCTTGCCCGACGACTATCTCGGCATCTATCGCGAGCGGATTCAGGAAGTGACAGTAGAACAAATTCAGCGGGTAGCCAGAGAGTATGTGCGGCCGGAAGAGGCTGCGATTATAATCGTCGGCGACGCTGCTGAGCTTGAGGATCAAGTGCTGCCCTACGCGGACGAAATCCAATATCTCAACACCTCGGGCGAAACAAAAGCGAAACCGTCGGCGCCCAAGGTTCTCTCGGCAAGCGCTGCGGCCGCGCTGGCAGGCAAATGGTCGTTGAATATTGATACGCCGCTGGGCCAGGCAATTCCGGCAACTTTAATCCTGGCAAACGGCTCTACGGGTCTATCTGGAAAAGTTGAATCCGAGATGGGAAATGGTGAATTGCGTTCCGTCACGTTTGATGGCGAATCATTTGCCGGCGTAATTGCGTTTGATATCGCGGGCCACGCAATGGAAGCCCAAATTGACGGCAAGGTGCACGGCAAGCAGATTGAAGGCAACATTACTTTACAGGACACTCCGGCCTTGTCCTTCACCGGCATGCGGAGTGACGCCTCAATTCCTGAATAACATCGGAGGCGGGCGCTACGCCCGCGCTCCCAGCCGGTGCGGACCCCTTCGGCAAACAAAAAAACGCCCGACATTATTGCGATGTCGGGCGTAATCATAGGAGGAACTAAGTGTTATGGTGGCCGCTATAACTTACGCCATCCGATTAACGCTCGACCTTAGGATGTCGAGGTCGTGGGTCGAAGTTGCTTCGCCAATCACGCCTTCTGGTTCCATCGTTTGATTCTTTATTAATCTACTGTTCGTAACGGAGCAGGACGCCGCCTGCGCCCGCCGCCCAACCAATTTTCTTCACAAAAATCAGCGCGTAGAGGTTTGCTTTGGTCCCTGACTCCTGTTCGAGCCAGGTCGCGCCGCCATCGTCAGTACGCAAAATCGTGCCGCCGCGGCCAACTGCCCAGCCCTCTCTTTCGTTCACAAACTGTACATTCAGCAAGGTCGATCGTTTTTTCAGTTCAACCACCGTCCATTGCAGGCCACCATCTGAAGTCCGCAGGATCGTCCCCTTCTCGCCAACTGCCAAGCCCTTTTTTTCACTTCGAAAATCAATGTGATAAATGGTGTTGGCGACTCCCGACTGTTGGCTCGTCCAGGTCTGTCCGCCGTCTACGGTAGCCAGAATCGTGCCGCCATTTCCGACAATCCAGCCACGCTTGTCGTTGTCGAAATCAACGTGGATCAATTCCAAGCGGCTCGGGGCCTTTTGCCGTTGCCACGTTTCGCCGCCGTTGTCGGTAAAAAGCAGAATACTGTCGATTACACTATCGCTCTTGCTTACTGACCCAACTACCCAGCCCTTTTTCTTGCTCGAAAAACGGACGCTGTAAAGCTCGACATCCGCTCCGTCAAATTCCCTCGGCAAAAAACGGCGGACCTGCGTCCAGCGGTTGCCATTGTCGCGGGTAGCCAAGATCGCATTCCCCGCCAACAAAAATCCGATCTCCTTATCGCGAAAGTAAATGTCATTAATGCCGTCCGTCGTCTCCACGACCTGATTTACCCACGTGTGTCCGCCATCATCGGTCCGGCTCAGAAACCCCTTATCTCCGCCAACCCAACCACGTTTATCGTCGAGAAAGTACACTGTATTCAGATCGGGTCCGGCGCTCGCCACCTTCGTCGCCACCCATCCCTGTTGGCTCTTAATCGGCAGCGAAATTACGAGCAGCAAAAGCAACGCTCCAATCGCTTTCTCCGTGTGTGTTCTCAGAAATCTCATTACTGTTAGTTACTCCCCCGGTTCGCGGTCAGGCGACTTACAAGCGTCACAGTGCGTTTACGTCGATCACAGCTCGCTTAAATCAGACGGATTAGTAGGGAATTTGTACTCCAAGTGACATGGTAAGACAAGACGACAATTTTCCGGTGCACCAAACGGGCCACGCGTCGCGATTAACACGTGGCCCGATGGTTTTCCCGCTGTTGGCTAACTCCCCGCGTTGACGCGGTAGATCCTTCCTTCGAAGACGACCACCACTCGCTCACCCAGCGCGAAGTAATCTGCCAACCGCGGCTTCTGTTTCAGCAACGCGAAGTATTCGTCGCTGCCAAACTTCAGCACCGTCTCCGGCATTGATGACCCGGCCTTGAATTCGGAATCGGTCCACACGCCGTCGCGCAGGTAAAACGTTTTGTCTCCTGCCGTCGTGATGGTTGACGATGCGGTGTCCGCATCCACCCGGAACGCCTCCTGCTGCTCACGGGCTCGCTTGCTCTGCTGCACTCCAGCTCGCCCGGTGATCGCCCGCGCGTCAGCAGCTACCATTGGTGCAGGTGACGGCGCGGCAGATTTATTCGGACGGTTAGCGCCGCCCATAAATCCGGTGTTGGTTGAAGTTACGTTTACAGTTTGATTCGCCGGTTCGAGCGCCAGATACGACGTATAAGGCGTAACGATTCCGTAGCGCGTTCCCAAGTCAACAATCTCGTCGCGCAACTCCTGCTGTTCTCCGTTGGAACGGACTTGTTCCATCAACCAGCCCACACGTCGCGTGGCCCATAGCCGCGGCAGAAAATCGTTGGCCTCGGAGCGCCGCGGGAATCGCAGATTTTCATAAAAGAAAGTCTTGAACGAGTTTCCACTTCGGCCGGTCAGTTGCAACCTGACTGCGTCAAGATCGCTGTCGTTTCGGTAACGACCGATCAACGTAAGCTGCGAACCCCGGAAGAGATCGGGCAGCATACGCGGATACACCA
>JANLZV010000514.1:0-1575 GCA_031366425.1 Pyrinomonadaceae bacterium
AAAGAGCAGCTCGCCGGCTTCTACCTCATCGAGGCTGCCAATCAGGACGAAGCGCTGCAAATCGCCGCAACGATTCCTCCGGCCCGCGAAGGCAGTATCGAGGTTCGCCCGGTCCGCGAGCTGGAGCCCTGAAGCTCCTCAATGAACGCTACCCAAATACACTTCACTCCGGCGGCGGCAAGTGTTCCAGTCAGCGCTTGCCACCCCGGTCCGATGATCAAAACTGCCAACTCCGGAACGCGTTGCTTCAGGCCCAGAATAGCTTCGGTGAAAACGTCGATGCCTTTGCGGTCATCGTCATTACTGCTGTTCTTGCCGAAAAAACCGACCACGGTTGCCGGCTCATCAATCCCGAGTCTCCGGCGGACTGCGTTACGCTGATCGGATGTAGCCGGTTGAAAAAGGTTTGCGTCGACGCCATAAGGCACGCAGAAAACGCGCGAGCTATCCACCCCGCGCCCAGCCAAGTCGTTGGCCCACTCAGGTGATCCGACGATGATCGCGTCGCCTTCAGCGTTATGTTTGATCAGTTCCCAGTCAGTCACGTGATGATGACTAGTGACGCACGGAACCTTGTCGCCGAAACGCGGCAGCCATTCTTTGGAAGCATACGGACAGGTAAAATGAACGAGATCGAAATTGTTCATCAACTCGGGACGCTCAGCGAAAATCGTGCTGATCACCGGGCCGGAGGCGATCGTTGCTTCGATCCAGGGATTGTATCGCGCGATGGACTTGGCGATGGTCCCGGTTACCCAATGCACAGAGTCGGGAACCAACAGCACGCGTAATCGTGGCGGACTCAAACTCATCTTTGCCGAAACCAACAAAAGCTAACGAACAATTAGTTTGGGCGCGTTCGCCCTGGATACTTCCGGACGCAGCTTCACACCGTGCTTGACCGGTTGGACGATGCTTACGCCAAAATCCTGATCGAGTGTGATCACCGGATAGCCTTCCTCTCTCAATTCATCGACCAGCCGGGGCACACCCATATCAGGACGCGCATATCTCGGATCGGGCCGGAGGTCCCAAAGCGTGTCATGAAACACGACGCTGCCAAACGGTTTCACAAACGGCGAAAACAAATCCCAGTCGAGTTTCGCGCCTTCGTAACTATGATCGCCGTCAATAAACAGAATATCGATGCTGCGATTCCAGTCGCGGGCTACCTCATTTGAAGTTGCTCGCAAAATCTCAACTACATCAGTAAGGCCAAGGGATGCGATGTTCTTTTTTAAAATTTCGTAGGTGTCTACCGAGTCGTTGTGGTTCCAGGCAGTCTGCATGTGAGGATCGATGGCATAAAGTTTACCAGCGCCGTTCTGCTTCAAGGCCAATCCCATAAAACACGACGAGCGTCCACGCGCGGATCCAATTTCCACAACGACTTCGGGTTTGGCAGACTTTACGAGCGCATAAAGCAAATGCGCGGAGTCACCCACGCCGGATTGCTCGGTCAGTTGGTGGAGCTTTGACGTCAACAATCCGCTGCGCGCAGCTCTAACATTGTCACGCAGTTTGCGCGCGAACACTTTAATTGGTTGCATGGAATTCATACTTCGTTGAAGCCGA
>JANLZV010000536.1:0-2492 GCA_031366425.1 Pyrinomonadaceae bacterium
CTGAACGGCGACGGCCGACTCGATCTTGTCACAAGCAATTCGGAGAGCCGCTCCATCAGCATCATGCTGGGGCAGTAGCTCGACAGTGGAGGAGTGAGCAGTAAGCAGCAGAAGAGGGGGAATTGGGGAAATGGGGAATGGGTAAAGGGGAAGCGTTGGGCAGTGACAGTGAGCAGTGGGCAGCCAAGCAGAACCCCGACCGTTAGGGAGGGTTTTGTCAGAACCACCTGCCTCAGCGAATGGCCTTCATCAGAACCGGGAGCCGACCGGGGTCCCCGGCGCGGCAGCCGCGCTGGGGTGGTGGTAGCGACCGGGTCTTCACGCTGAAGGCGTGACATAGAGTAGCCCGGGGTAAGCGCGTTTCGCGCGCCACCCCGGGATCACGCAATGAAAATGATCGTCGCCCTGAAGGGGCGACAGAAACACTTCGCTCCTCTCCACATCCACAAGGACGGCTTGCCTTGCCAACGCCTTGCCACTGCCCGGTTGCGTCGCGGCAACACTCTTCGCAATCCTTATTGGAAATACCGCGTAATCTCAGAGCCAATCCATTTCCCCACCGGAACAGAGACACCATTCCCGATCATTCGGTAAGCATCATTATCACTTCCCGCGAAAGAAAATGTGTCAGGCACTCCTTGCAACCGAGCGTATTCTCTGACGGTGTACGGCCGCGCGCCACGCGGAAATCTTCGGTCGGCAACCAGTCTCGTGCTCAAGTCTTTGGCGTAATGCGCAACGCAGGTGGGTGCGATGTCGCCGCGTATTGGATCACTAATAATTGGTCGGTCTCGATAAGCGCCGTCAAGACGCTTGCCGACATAATCAGGAATGTGCGGCATGGGTTCGGGTTCAAGTATCTCGGCTAGCGTGACCGCCCTATCCGCCGCAGGTTCGCGCCAATGAAAATTGCGGCGGCTACCAATGATGATCAATCGGTCTCGCTTTTGAGGTAACCAGAGAGAGGACTTCACTGGACACGCAACGTGCACGTAGTACTCCGGCAGCTTGGTCATCGCTTCCATAACAACCGGAAACTTCTTCATACCGGGCACATTCTCAACTACGTAAAGCTCAGGCTTACGAATAGCAACATGCCGGAAGAAATGAAGGAACAAATCATCACCTGTGCGCGCGCCGTGAATGTCAGCTATTGGCGAATACTTTGTGCACGGATAGGTCGCCACCATCACGTGGCATTCCTTCTCAGCCTGCACGAGCTTCTGGGTGATGTCACACTCGACCACTTCGTGTTCGAAGTTTCGTAGTTGCGTTTCGCAACAAATCGCATCGATCTCGAAGCTCTGCTGTAACGTCAGCCCGCCAGCTTGTAGACCTATATCCATGAGCCCCGCGCCTGAGAAGTATGTGTTGGCGAGTATTGGAAACATAGAAAGACAGAACCATCTAAATCGTTTCTCGACTGGAGGGGTAAGCTATCCAGGCGAATGAGTTCCGGCAAGGTGATGGACAAATCCACCTTTCAGGGTTTGTAGAAAGCGGCTTTGCATTAACGAATCGTTTATCCTCGCATCAACCTCTAAGACTCCGCTAAACTGCCTCCATGCCTAAGGCTAATCCCGTCAAGTGGACGCGCGAACACGAGCTAATTGCCTTGAATCTTTATGGCAAGTTGCTGTTCGGCCAGTTTCATCACAACAACCCTATGATTATGGACGTCGCGTCGCGAATGGGGCGGACGCCGAGTAGTCTGGCGATGAAGTTGAGCAACTTGGCGTCGCTCGATCCGGTGCAAAAGGCGCGAGGCATAAGTGGATTGACGGGAGCCAGTAATCAAGACCGAGAAATGTGGGATGAGTTTCAGTTGAACCGAAACGAGCGTGGGCCTGAGAGCGAGCAACTTTTGCACAACCTTTTTACCAATGATGATGGCGTTGAAGTAGATTTTCTGGAGCGAGACAAAGTCCGACTAGAACCATCGCGCGAAGTGTTTCCGCCCTTCGGCTCGACCGAAGCGACCGCTTCGGTGAAGGTTAGACGCGGGCAACAGTACTTTCGTCAGACGGTGCTCAGCTCCTACGGAGTGAAGTGTTGCATTAGCGGAATCAATGTCCCGCGTTTGCTGATCGCGAGTCACATCAAACCTTGGCGCGACTTTCCTGACGAACGGCTCAATCCCCGTAACGGTCTTTGTCTCTCACGTCTTCACGACGCAGCCTTCGATGCCGGCCTAATAGCGCTCGACAGTCGCCTGCATGTTCTGTTGAGCGGCGAGCTTAAGAGTTTCTTTCCTCAACCGATTCTCGAACAAAATTTTCTTCCCTTTGAGAACAAATCGATTTGCCTACCCGAAAAGTTGGCGGAGCCCAGCTACGAGTTTCTTTCCTATCACCGCAGGAAGATCTTCGTTCGATAGTGCTGGCCTCTGTACGGAAGCGGGTCAGCCGCAGCACAGTGCGGACTGTCTGCGCCGTTACGTAAAACAGTTTCTTTTTATTTTTGTGAGGCAGATCCACAGGGAACCGGGGGGG
>JANLZV010000554.1:0-1698 GCA_031366425.1 Pyrinomonadaceae bacterium
CTGTTCCATTTCATCGACCGGTTCTGCCCACGACAGGCTCTGCGCCACTGCGGCGCAACCGGCGCGAAGCTCAGTCGCAAATCGATCATCCGCGATCATCCGCCTCATTCCTTTGTGTAAGTCAGCCACATCGTAAGGCACCACCAAGCCGGCTTTGCCGTCTACGATGGGAGCAATTCCGCAGCGATCCGTAACCAGTACGGGGGTTCCGCAGGCGATCGATTCCGCTGCCGCGTTGCCGAAGCTTTCATAGCGCGACGGCAAAACCAGAAGCTTTGCGTCAACGAGTGCTTGAAGTTTTGCTGGACCATAAATCGGGCCCGGCAAGGTAACCCGATCCTGAAGGCCGAACTCTCGGATCAGTGCGCGAACTGTGTGCGCGCATCCATCGAGATCGTCTGGTCCGGCAATCACCAGGTGTTCGCCATCTTCCAGCCGAGCGAACGCTTTTACGAGGTGGTCCAAGCCCTTAATAAATGATAGCCGCCCGAGAAACAGCACCAGGGGCGTTTGCTCGGAAAGCCCAAGCTGCGCGCGAAACCCGCCCCTCGCGGGAAGTGACTCAAAGTCACTTAAGTCTATTCCGTTGCGACGCATGACGATTGACTCAGCCGTAATTCCGCCGTCAATCAGTTCTTCACGCTCCGTTTCAGAAGTGGCAATGATTGCTTTCGCACCTTTGAACAGAGCATTACCCACCACCTTGCGATAGACGATTTTCTTTTGCCGGCTGCGCACTTTTGGTCCAAACATTCCCAGCGGTTCCAGCACGTAAGGAATTTGATAGCGGCGGCAAAACCATCCGGCGGTGGATCCGATTAGATCGTATAAGCCGTAAATGTGGACGACGTCGTAGCTGCGAGCGCGTTGTGAATAGAAGCGTAACATCCGCGGATTGACGGTCGTCGCGCGATAATTCTGCAAGGTGGGCAGGTAAACTGTTTCGACGCCGCGATCTCGCGCTTCCCATCCCCAGACGCTCGGACTGCGCGTCCATCCCGATGATTCAGCCAAGGCGCTCAACTCAACTTCGCCATCAGTCTCACCGCCATCGGCTGTCAGCACAGTGACTTCATGGCCGAGATGCGCGAGCGCACCTGCGATCGCCCGTATCTTCGCGGGTGGCCCACCCTTGCTGAGATAAGGGAAATAAGTCTGCGTGGTCTTCAGAATGCGCATTGGCGTTTCGTCGCTGTTTACTCGGAAACGGCCGCACCGATCGGCGCGCCTGACTTTGCCGGTACGGGCGCTGATTCAGGATTCTTGTTTAGAACGCGCTCGTAGGTATCGAGGAAAACTTTCCCAGCCGCGGCTAACGAGAAACGCTTTTGCGCCACTGCCCGGCCTTCAGCGCCCATCCGATCCCGCAGCGTTGGATCGAGGATTAACTTCTTCATCGCATTTGCCAACGCCCCAGTGTCGTTTGTCGGAGTCAGAAATCCGCTCCGGCCATCGCTAATCGCTGTCGCAGGTCCGCCGCAATTTGTGCTGACTACTGGACGACCGCTTGCCATCGCTTCAAGAATCACGATTCCGAGCCCCTCCTCGTTTGACGACAGGACAAACAACTGCGCGTGACGGTACAGCTCCGCAAGTTCTTCACCCGTCGCTTTTTCGATTAGGCGCACCTTGTTTTCCAGTTGCTGCTCGCTGATAAAGGCAACATCGGCAGGCGCGAGCCGATCTACCACGATATAA
>JANLZV010000571.1:0-8413 GCA_031366425.1 Pyrinomonadaceae bacterium
CGGCAGGACTCGCCGATTCGGTAAAGCTGTACTCCCAAAACAGAATCTCGATCATTTTCTTGCTGGTATTTTGCACCTTGATTTTGTAGGCAAATCCGTCAACTTCTTTTGGCTCCCCGGTTCGCGCGGATTGCACAGCCCTTTCCAATTGCGCGCTCCGGCCGTCGAGCGTATCGGAGTTTGGATCGCGTTCGCCTGCCTGGGAATTGATGCGCTGCTGGCGCGCAAAATTTTTGTTGGCCGGAATCATTGCAGCCGCCGGCGGTGTGGCGCCGGTCTGATCGAGTTGTTCGATTATCTGCCGGGTCTTGGTCCACTTCTGAGCCAGCACGGCCACCGCGGAGTTATCCCCGCCGGAACTCGGATTCTGTGGTGGTGTTATCAGTAGGAGCAACATTAATAACGAGAGGGTTCCCATGTTGTGTCTCCCTATTCATGAATTTCCGGACGCCAGCGACCGTGGGGCGCAGGTCGCAAATTGAGAAAATGGAGCGGGCGACGGGGCTCGAACCCGCAACCCTCAGCTTGGGAAGCTGATGCGCTACCATTGCGCCACACCCGCTCACAAGGCGTTTGGCAAAATCGCAATTGAACCAGGCTCACTCAAATCTTGCCGAATTGAAAGATAGTGAAGGCGGTCACAACTGTCAACGAATCCGCTCTTCGCAAAACATCTTCGCTGACTTAACGCTTGGTTGAACAATCCCCTCCAGTTTGGGGACTACTTCAAATATTCTTCTACCAGATCGTGCCAACGGCCCTGCGTTTTGAGGATTAGCTCAACGACTTCACGGACCGCGCCACGCCCGCCCTGAAACCTACTCACGTAATGCGCCGCTGCTTGGGCCTCGGCCACTGCATCTGCTACCGCTACCGCCAATTCTGATCGCTTCATCAAAGGAATATCGGGAAGGTCGTCGCCGATAAAGGCTACTTCGTGTTCGCCCACCCCGGCCTCCGCGAGAATCGTTGAGAACGCGGCCATCTTGTGCGGATCGCCCTGGTGGACGAACTGAACTCCGAGTTCATGCGCGCGGCGTTCCACCGCTTTTGAAGTGCGTCCCGTAATGATTCCCGACTTGAGCCCAGCGCGATGAAACAACGCCAATCCAAGGCCGTCGTGAGTATTGAAGGTCTTCTGTTCGTCGGCTTCGCCCGTCAGCCACAGTCGTCCGTCAGTTAAGACGCCGTCGCAATCCATCAAAAGTAATTTGATGTGCTGGGCGCGGCGTTCGATTGAGGCAAAGTCTTCCATGCGGAACTATACGGAATAATGTTAACTCGAATTTATGGCGCAAGCTTTTTAGCTAGCCTAACGCACTTCAAACAGATCGATTCCCGCAAGCTTCCAGTTGCCGCCAACGCGCGCCAACAATAGCACGGCAGTGCCGGATTGCTCCCGGCCCAGCTCTTTAGTGTCGAGGCTGACGTCTGCAGCGACCAGGTTCGATTCCAAATTTTCCGTGCGCAGAACCTTGGTGGTCCAAATCTCCGGCTGCGTACCCACTACGCCGCCGATGAACCGGACAAGTTCGCCGGAAACCACCAGGCCCTCGAGTTCAGCTTTCTTTCCGCGCGTGATGGCCTGGTCCAATTGGCCCACAAATGTCCGAATTGAAGGATCAACCTGGAGCGTGTTCGCCGCCAGTTCGGCGCGAATTCGGCCTGACCTGGCCGCCAGCGACGAAGCATACTCGGCGTCGGCCCGGACCGCATCATTAAATCGTTTCGCCGCCTCTGCGGGCTGTCCCTTTTTCAAACTGATTTCTCCCAGACCGAGGTTGGCCCAGGCTAAGGTCGCAGGATTTGGCAACGTTTCGTCCAACAAAACACGAAAGATCTTCTCGGCTTCGTCGGATCGGTTTTGACCGAGCAGCGCGCGCGCCAAAATGATGCGCGCTTCCTGCATCAACGGAGTTGTCGCCAGAATTTCGCGCGCGATCGCTTCGGCTTTGCCATACTCCTGTGCGCCAAAGAGCCGTGCGGCTTCGCTCACAGCTTCCTGCAGGTCGCGCGCGCGCGGGGCGCTATCATTGCCGTAGTCGAGTTGTGGATAAAGCTTCTCCGGATCAACTTCGACCATTGCGATCTTTGAAGAGGTCTTGAAAACGGCTTCACCAAAGCTGCGCGCAGGCACGGTCGCATTTACCGTAAGCTGCTCGCCGCTCACGGTTGTGGCCCGCACACTCGTTACCGCGTCACCCGAACCAAAATTTCTCAGCGCCGCGACCCATTCCGTGCCGCGCTGTTGCGGCACTCCAACCATTAAATCCATATCCGTGACCTGGTCCAACTGCTGCTCCAGCAGCGCCTTCACCGGCTCGCCGCCGCGCTCGGCCAAAGCGTTGCGCAATGTTGCCAGGTTTGTTGATGAGTCTTTGCCCGGTTGGAAGAGTCCACGTAAGGTGCTCATAAAGACTTCACGTCCGAGCTTTTGATCGATTAGCCGCCAAACCATCGCGCCTTTGTTGGGCACCGAACTGAAGTATGACGGATCGAGCGGCGTCACCCTCGCGAGTGGTCCATCTTTCTTCGCGACCGTGCTGTAGGCGAGGCGTTCACGCAGCAATTCCTCCTGCGCCGCGTTTCGGCCAAATTGTTTTTCGATAAACAGCGCGGCAAGAAAACGAGTCAAGCCCTCGCGTAACAGTCCGCCGCCTTCGCCGCGCACCGAAGTCTGCCCGCCAATCCATAAACGACCTACCGCCTCTGCGATCAGGCGCGCGGTCGCAGAGTCCAACTTGGCGCGCCGAAAAGCACCCGGTTCGATCAGAATAGTGCCGCCATCGCTGAATCCGGATCCACGCCGCAGGGACACCAGGCGAATCGGAATTTCCGGCGCCGGCCCCAACAGAGCGGCGTAGAAGGCGCGCGCATTCGCTGCTAACGAGACGATTGCTTCCGCTTGTTTGCGATCGTCCGCAAGCGTTCCGCGAGGAACGAACGCGGTAATGTTCTTGCCATCTCCCGAACCCTCCACGCGCTCCCAATCGCCCTGTACAAAAAACGGTTGCGCATTCAACGGCTGTTCGTAGAGCGTCTGCCCCGCGGCCAAACTTTTTTCCAGTCCCGAACTCAAAACGCCGCCGCCGTTTACTGTCAGACGCACGGGCGCGGTGTCTGCGCCTCTAACCGTGAAAGGCGTGTTCGCGGCCGGGTACCAAAACGAGAGTGGCAAAAACTGAGAGTTCGTCGGCGAAATTGCAGCCAGGCCGGTATTGATTTCGACCGGCAAGTTATAGACGATGCTAACTACCAGCGAAGCGTTTGGCGCATACGAACTCGGTAGCGTCACCGTGACTCGTTGCAGGTTGCCAGAGCTTTCGGGAAGCGAACGAAAGGCCGCACTCGCGCCCCCGACCGAGACCGTCTTGATCGCAGCCTTCGCGTTTATGCGAAACGTAAAAGACACTCCCGGGCCTCGCCCCACGTTGAGCGCGCTGAGGACTGCGGTCGCGTTGAGCGCTCGATCCGCGGAGGGAACGTTGGCAGTGATGTCAAAGTTTGTTATTCGCCACGCCGCCCGCGCTTCATCCTGAGCACGCGCGCTGCTTGAAAGGAAACTAATGGCAAAGGCGAAGATGATAGTGGCGAAGATTCTGTTCATAGACACTGTTTGATAATTTATGTATTGGAATCGTGTTAGCGGACTGCGCGAGCTTTACCGAACCTATGTGGCAGTATTGCGCACTAGCTGATGAATGTCGCGCAGGACCAACAACAAGGACGCCATCCTATCGAGCGGCAACGCGTTTGGCCCATCCGACGGAGCGCGGTCCGGACACTCGTGAACTTCCATAAACACGGCGTCGACACCACAGGCTACTCCGGCGCGAGCGAGCGGTTCGATGTATTCGGGTTGTCCCCCCGTTGCATGGCCCAGTCCGCCCGGGAGTTGCAGCGAATGCGTCACATCAAAAACTACCGGGACGCCAAACCCACGCATGATCGGAAACGATCGCATGTCTACTACCAGATTATTGTAACCAAAACTCACCCCTCGCTCGGTAAGCAGTAATTTTTCACAGCCAACCGCGCGCACCTTGTCCACAATGTTCCGCGCATCCTGTGGCGCGAGAAACTGTCCCTTCTTGATATTCACCGCGCGCCCTGAGCGGGCTGCTGCCAAAACGAGATCTGTCTGACGCGAGAGAAACGCGGGAATCTGCAAGATGTCCGCGACTTCGGCTACGGGTTCAACTTGCGAAACATCATGAATGTCAGTAATCACCGGCAGCTGCAGCTCTTCTTTCACTTGCCGCAACACCTCCAGGCCGGCTTCCATGCCGAGCCCGCGAAAGCTTTTCACCGATGAACGATTCGCCTTATCGAAGGATGATTTGTAAACAAAATCCAGACCCGCAGCGCGCGCGCGGTTTGAGCACTCGCGCGCCATCATCAAGGCGTGCTCTGCAGACTCGATCACGCATGGGCCCGCGATGATCGTCAACCGGCCGTCACCAAAGGTCGCATTGCCAACGCTAAATGGTTTTATCTGCACGTCAGTCATCGAGTTTTTGCTGCCTTAAAATGGGTTCTTGAAGATTTTCTTAAAGCCACCCTTGATCTTGCTGCCTATGGACTGACTCTTTTGTTCGGTGCGCGGCTTGGCAGCCGGTTTTTTAGCACTGGGCTTAGGACTCGGCGATGGAGATGGTGAAGCGGTCGGATCAGCCGTCGGCGACGCAGTCGGACTTGGCCCAGCAATCGCCGTTGGTTCGATTGGAACCGCATTGCGTGATCGCACCACCAGCCCGGCGCCTGTCAAAAGCGTCGCAGCCATAATTGCCGCAACGACGAATAACTGCTTCTTTGATTTGTAACCGATCAGCGGCACTGACACCTTCGGGTGAACGCGCGCCGGGTCTGATTTCCTCACCGATTTATTAGCGGCCGACTCGATAATCTGCTGCGGCAAAATGGGCGCAACCACGGTCACTTCGTTGGCGTCAGCGCCGGCAGCCAGCGTCTCCCGCAAACGAGAGAGATCGACCACTAGTCGACCGGATGGCGATTCAGTTCCGACATTGCGCAGCGCTTCCAGATTGGGACCACTCGCAGCGGCCGCATGTTCGAGTCCCAGGCGCTCAACGATTTCCAGCAACTCCTTACGAAATTCCGCGGCGTTGGCCGGCCGATCCGCCGGGCGCTTCTCCAAGGTACGCAGCACCAGTTGTTCAAGCGCCGCCGGAATCGACGACACAAACTCGCGCGGCGGTCGCGGCGTTGCCGAAGTATGTTTCACCGCAATCGCGAGCGGCGAAGTTCCGCTGAAAGGCACAGTCCCGGCGAGCAACTCATAAAGGATTACCCCAAGGCTGTAGACATCCGATGCCGGCGACAGATCGACGCCATCACACTGTTCAGGCGACATGTAGCGGGGAGTGCCAATCATCGCTCCGATCTGCGTCAGCGTCTTATGATCGTCGTCATCAAGCGAATCTGCCGCGAGCTTCGCGATTCCAAAATCGAGGACCTTAACCAGCGCGGGCACTTCAGCGCGTTGCACGATAAAAATATTCGCGGGCTTGAGATCACGATGAATGATTCCCGCCTCATGCGCCGACGCCACCGCAGCCGACACCTGAAGCATTATTGAAACGGCCCGCGCAGTATCGAGTGGCGATTCCTTCGCCAGCACCTCGCGGAGCGTGCGACCTTCCAACAATTCCATTACCAGGTAAACGTAGCCGTCCTGCGATTGTCCGAAGTCGGTGACGGTGACCGCGTTTGTGTGTTGCAGTCGGCCCGCAGCCTTGGCTTCACGGCGAAATCTGGTGCGCGCGGCTTCATCTTCAACAAAACGCGGATTCAGAACCTTGATTGCTACCGGGCGGTCAATGAGCAAATGGCGCGCGCGATACACCGTCCCCATTCCGCCGATTCCCAGGCGCGATTCCAACCGGTACTTTTCATCGAGAGTGTGCCCGATTAATGGATCGATCGACTCGTGGCCACCCACGGTCGCGTCAGCCTGCAAAGGCGTCTGATCTTCCGGACAGATCGCCTGGTCAGCTGAGTAGCGCCTGCCGCATGTTGGACAAAGAAGCATATTGAATTGGGCCGGGAGTTAGCGTGAGCATTATCGCCTATAGATCAGGGAGAGCGTTAGCGAGGGCGGCATAAGTAGACCCCCGCTAAGGTCAAGCGAGCCGTTTATTCCTTTAAGCGACGGAATCTAACGATAGCAGCGCAGGGCGAGTTCTATTCAGCGCTCGTAGCTGCCGCACGTTCCGGAATCACAAATTCAGGCTCGCCGTTTTTATCCATCGACGTTTCGTTTTGCAAACGATTTTCATAGGCAGCCTTCACAAACGACGAAAACAGCGGGTGCGCCTGTAACGGCTTCGACTTATATTCCGGGTGAAATTGGCAACTCAGGAACCACGGGTGCTCTTCGCGCGGGAGTTCAACAATTTCCACGAACTTTCCATCAGGCGAGACGCCACTGAAGACGAGGCCCGCTCTTTCCAGGGTCTCGCGAAACGCCGGATTGAATTCGTAACGATGCCGATGCCTCTCGCTAATTTCCGGAGCGCCATAAATGTCATGCGCCAAAGAACCCGGCGAGAGGTTGCAGGGCCACGCGCCGAGCCTCATCGTTCCGCCAAGTTCATCAACGCCGACGAGATCGCGGAGCTTGAAAATAATTGGTTCAGGAATATCGCTTACAAACTCGGTCGAATCGGCATCCTTCAAGCCGCAAACGTTTCGCGCGTATTCGATACAAGCGGTTTGCATACCGAGGCAAATGCCGAAATATGGCGTGTTGCTTTTGCGCGCATAAGTGATCGCCCGAATCATTCCGGCGACACCGCGTTTGCCAAAACCCCCAGGCACCAGGATGGCGTCGAAGTCGCGCAAGCGCGATTCATAATCGTCATCCATCAGATCCTCTGACTCGATCCATTTCACGCCGACACGCAGTTTGTTTGCCACGCCGCCGTGGGTCAGGGCCTCGCGCAGTGATTTATAAGAATCTTCGAGTTCAACATATTTCCCGACAATCGCGATCGAAGTTTCACCGCCCGAAGGTTCGCGCACCGTCCCAACCAGGTCGCGCCACTCCGCGAGATTCGACTGCGACGCGCGCGCGCCAAAACCGAGTTGAGTGACAATCAACTCGTCTAATCCCTGCTCATGAAACGCGAGCGGCACGCCGTAAATAGTGTCGACGTCCTGCGCGCTGATCACGGCCGACTCTTTCACGTTGCAGAAAAGCGCGATCTTTGAGCGCAAGTCGTAAGAGAGAGTTCGATCTGAGCGGCAGAGAAGAATGTCCGGCGCGATTCCGATTTCGCGTAACTCACGAACGGAGTGTTGCGTCGGCTTTGTCTTCAGCTCTCCAGCTGCGGCGATGAAAGGTACGAGGGTGACGTGAACGAAGAGAGTGTTTCCCGCGCCCTCTTCATTTCCCATCTGTCGGATCGCCTCTAAAAACGGCAGCGATTCAATGTCGCCCACGGTGCCGCCGATCTCTACGATCACGCAGTCGGGATTGTCTTTCTCGGCCACCGCGCGCACGGCGTCTTTAATCTCGTTGGTGACGTGGGGAATTACCTGAATCGTCTTGCCTAAATAATCGCCGCGACGCTCCTTTTCGATCACCGAAAGATAAATTCTACCCGTGGTCCAATTGTTCGCCTTTGAGAGTGAGGCGTGAGTAAACCTTTCATAGTGTCCCAGGTCGAGATCAGTTTCAGCGCCGTCGTCCGTGACGAAAACTTCCCCATGCTGAAACGGCGACATCGTGCCGGGATCGACATTAATGTACGGATCGAGTTTTATCAGTGAAACGCTGAGCCCGCGCGCTTCGAGCAAGCAGCCAATCGAAGACGCCGCCAAACCCTTTCCTAAACTGGAAACCACTCCGCCGGTTACAAAAATATACTTCGTCATTATTGCTCCTCGTGTAAACGACGTGGCGCGGTCCGTCGTCAATGAAAACTATTCCGCTTGTTCGTTCACGATATCTTGCTGCTGATCTTTGGCGGCTGCTCCGGCCTCGTCGCCATCACCCTTCCCCTGCTCGGCGTCAAAGCGTCCCTGCTTGAAATCTTCCTGGGCCACGATTGCCTTCGTGGTCGCCGGGTCGAGAATTTTTTGAATCGCCGTGAAGCCTGCGCTCAACATGCCCGGTGCTTCATGTGCGCGTTTCTCAAACTCTTCGACCGAGATCTCGTACGGCTTGGTCAGTTGCCACAATCCAAATAACGCGCAGATGACCAAAAAACCAATGATTGCTAAACCGGTCCAGTCGCCCATGATGTTGAGTTTAGAGTTTCGCGTTTCGAGTTTAGAGTTTCCAGTTTCGCGAGTCCATTCGCGTTCCGAAAACACTTCGATGACTAGAAGCTCGAAACTGGAAGCTCTCAACTCGAAACAATCTTCCATAACCGTTCCAAGTCTTCCC
>JANLZV010000605.1:0-5092 GCA_031366425.1 Pyrinomonadaceae bacterium
GAGCAACTTGTCACGCGAAGGAATGGCGCGACTGGCGCCACTGCGGTCGGTGGAGGTGGTATCGAAGGGCGAGGACGCACAGTCGTTTTCTTTATCGACGATCTGCATCTTTCCGCCGCCAGCGTGAAACGAACGCGCGAGGCAATCCTTGAATTCATTGAGAAGGAAATGAAATCGACTGATCAAGTCGCCGTAGCTTCGGCTTCTGGTCAGATTGGTTTTCTTGAGCAATTCACTGAAAACAAAACGGTCGTACGCGCCGCGGTGGGCCGCTTGAATTATCGCCCTTACACAATTACGGACTCAGGCGCGACCATGACGATGACTGAATACACCGCGCTGAGAGTCGATCAGGGCGACCGCGACGCCATCGAGTATTACGCCACTCAGCTCTTGAAAGAGTTCAATTTCAAAATACCTGGCGCCGGCAGCGTTGGCCCACCATCTGGCGGTGCAGTGGGCCGGCCTCAACCGCCAGCCCGTTCATTTGGAATTACCCGCGAGTCAGCAGAGCGGATGGTGAAGGAACGCGCCAACGTCATGCTTAGGCAATCGGGCGCCGTTACCGCCAACACCCTGAGCGGTCTGGAGAGTCTGATACGTAGCTCCGCGCAGTTGCCCGGACGGAAACTAGTGTTCCTGATTTCCGATGGATTCTTTCTCAACGATCGAAACACCGGATTTGGAGAAAAGTTAAGACAGATCACTGACGCCGCCTTGCGTTCGGGAGCAGTAATTTATTCGCTTGACGCGCGCGGCCTCGTGAGCATGACGGATGTGTCTACCAATCGACCCGATCCCGAAGGCCACCTCTCTCGCGCAAACATTGGGGAATTATCGGCTTCGCAGGATCCGCTCTACGCCCTGGCGGAAGACACCGGCGGCCGGGCCCTTTTGAATTCAGACGCACTCAATGGCGCGCTCACCAGGGCCATGAACGAAACGTCAAACTATTACCTGCTGGCCTGGAAACCGTCTGACGCTCAACAGAACCCGAAAAACTACAAGCGCATCGAAGTGAGCGTGGTCGGCCATCCAGAATTCGTAGTGAAGCTTCCTCGTGGCTACCTGCAATCTCAGGCTGACACCGACATGGCCCGAGCTGACGCCGGAGGAAACCGGTCGACAAAGCAGGTAGCCGGCGCGAACGCGAAAACTGGTGATGCAAAATCTGTTGACGTTGATCTGAACAAGGCGCTTAGCGCGTTTGCCGGAAGGCGAGGCTTACCAATCAAAGTCTCCGTCGCATTTCTTGATACACCCGAGCATGGTCCAATCATTAACGCGTCAGTGCAAACCGCGACTGGCGGTCTCGATTACGGCGCCGACCTAAAGGAAAGAGCGAACATAGATTTGGCCGGCGTAGTCTTAAACGATCACGGCAAGCCCGCAGCTAGTTTTAAGACACGACTCAGCGTGGGCCATGCAGACTCCAACTCAATGCAGGAAGAAGGCGTGGTCTACAACTACAAGACGCCCCTCGCGCCTGGTCTTTACCAGCTGCGAGCTGCCGCGCTCGATCAAAAAACCGGCAAAGTCGGTAGCTCATCTCAGTGGATTGAAATTCCCGATCTCTCGACGCGCCGGCTGACGGTCAGCAGTCTGTTGCTGGGAGCCCAGGTCAACAACGCGAAGGATGCCACCAGGCCCGATGCAGCGCCCGAACTTCAGTTCAGCGTCGATCGCCGTTTCAAAAAATCTGCCCAACTCAATTTCTGGATCTTTATCTACAACACGCTGCGCGGTACGAATGATGCCGCCGCGCCTGACGTTACCGCTCAAATAGAAATGACTGGAAATGGCCGGCCGATTGTGAAAACTCCACTGCGTAAACTCAACACTGCGGGAATGACTGACTTAAAGCGCATACCTTATGGCGGACAATTCCCGCTCGCGAGTCTACCGGCCGGCCACTACGAATTAAGCATCACGATCACCGATCAGATCGCCAAGTCTTCCGTCTCGCAGCATGCAAGTTTTGATGTTGAATAAATCATGCGCCTTTACTTCGCAGGCTTCGTGTTACTGGTTTTAGCGTGTGGTGCGTTGGCCCAGGCACCAGACGAACGTCATCACTACGAGGACGGAGCTCGTCCAAACTGATGTGATGGTATTTGACAAGAGCGGACGCCCGGTTGTGGGCCTTCCGGCGGATCAGTTTGTCCTGACGATTGACGGATCAACCTCAAGTAATTCAAGATCACGCGAGAGGAACACTAGATGGAAAGTTCGGCAAAAGACACAAAAGTTACGGTAATTCCTTGTCTCCGTTATCGCGATGCACCAGCGGCGATCGAATGGCTCTGTGAAACTTTGGGATTTGAGAAGCAGCTCGTAGTGCCTGACGAGCAAGGCGGTATCGCCCACGCTCAACTGCGTTTCGGGAATGGCATGATCATGTTGGGCTCAGTGCGCGAAAGCGACTTCGGCGTTCTGATGAAACAACCTGACGAGATCGGCGGGGCTGAAACTCAAACGCCCTATCTGGTAGTTGCGGATGCGGACGCTGTTTACGCTCGCGCTCAAGCTGGAGGAGCCAAAATCGCAATTGAGATCAAAGACGAGGATTACGGTGGGCGCGGTTTCAGTTGCTACGATCTCGAGGGACGTCTCTGGAACATTGGCACTTATGATCCGTGGGTCTGACATGTCCCCGGTGTCATTCAATTTTTTGCAAACAAGGTTTCAAACGAATGATCGTTA
Source organism: Pyrinomonadaceae bacterium (assembly GCA_031366425.1). Lineage (GTDB taxonomy): Bacteria > Acidobacteriota > Blastocatellia > Pyrinomonadales > Pyrinomonadaceae > PSRF01. The sequence goes on from JANLZV010000605.1 coordinate 2,704, forward strand.
ATCCTTGGAAGGGAACAAATCCGAACATGACTCGAAGCATTCTCGGCGTCGTAATCGTTTTGCTGTTTGCAGGCGCAGTGGTCGAGCAGGCAGCTGCTGCCGTTGCTCCACGCACCATGCGCCTCGACTATTATCACACCGGCGATGCGACCAGAGAGTTTTTCAGCGTCGATCGCATCGTGATTGAACCCTTGCCCTGGCCCGGAAATCCAGCGCAAAACATCGACGACTCCAGGCTCGGCAAGTATTTTTTCGAAGTCGCAGACGCCAAGTCAAAACGCGCCCTCTATTCGCGCGGCTTTGCTTCCGTCTATGGAGAATGGGAAACGACCGACGAAGCCAAATCCATGTTTCGAACTTTCGGCGAGTCGCTGCGATTTCCCGCCCCTACTGCGCCGATTAAGATTACTCTGCGAAAGCGCGATGCAAAGAATAATTGGCTAACGATCTGGACGACTGAACTCGACCCGAAAGATATTTTCATTGATCGCTCGACCAAGCGCGCTCCAGCGCCGCTGATTCCGATCCAGAAGATGGGCGATCCGGCCACGAAGGTCGACTTCCTGATTCTGGGAGACGGTTACACGGCCCGCGAAGCGAAGAAGTTTGAACGCGATGCGCGCCGCCTGACCGAAGTCCTGTTTTCCACTTCTCCGTTCAAAGAACATCGGCGAAATTTCAACGTGTGGGCCATCTGCCCGCCCGCCCTTGAGAGCGGCATTTCGCGACCCTCGACCGGCGTCTATCGCAACTCGCCTTTGGGTGCGACCTACGATGCGTTCGGTTCGGAACGTTACGTTTTGACCTTCGACAATCGCGCGCTGCGGGAGACTGCCGAGTTCGCACCTTACGAATTTATCGAAGTGTTGGCGAACAATCGCACCTACGGCGGCGGCGGAATTTTCAATCTCTACAGCACCGTGGCCGCGGACAACGGGTTCGCTGACTACGTCTTCGTGCACGAGTTTGGTCATCACTTTGCCGGTCTTGCCGACGAGTACTACACTTCGCCGGTGGCTTACACTCCGTCAACGGAACTACTCGAGCCCTGGGAAGCAAACGCCACTGCCTTACGCGATCCTGCGAAACTCAAGTGGAAAGATTTGGTCCAACCGGACACTCCCTTACCTACGCCCTGGAACAAAGACGCTTACGAGCAGGCTTCGCGCGAATATCAAAAACGCCGCACGCAAATTCGCAAAGACAACCGGCCGGAGAGTGAGATGGAGGCGCTGTTCCGGGAAAATCTGGTGCATGAGCAGGCCGCCTTTCGTCAGGAGAAGTATTGGGGACGCGTCGGCGCCTTCGAAGGCGCCATGTACGAATCGAAGGGATACTATCGACCGGAAGTGGACTGCATCATGTTCTCGCGGACCAACCATTTCTGCGCCGTCTGTCGCCGGGCCATCGAGCGGATCATCGCAATGTATTCCTGAAGGATCGTAGTCGTTCGGAAGGTCGTTATGAACTCACGATTTAAATATTGCCTGGCAATTCTTTTGGTCACGCAAAGTCTGAGTGTCGCGCCGGCGCGCGAATCGCGAGAGGCCAAAGACCTTAAGGAACTCGCCCGTCTTGAGATGGCCTGGAACGAGGCGCAACTGCACGGTAATGCCGACGCGCTTGACCGGCTCTGCGACGACGATCTGATCGTAACCGTTCCGGACATGCCGTTGATGGACAAATCGGAGACGCTGGCGTTTATGCGTTCCGGTAGATTGAGATATCAGCGTTATCAGACTTCGGATCTTCGCATGCGTGTCTACAAAAACTCGGCTGTGGTTACCGGACAACTTGAGAGAGTTACCCAGCCGGCAAGTAAAACGTTTGAAGACGATTGGCGCTTCACCAAGGTCTATGTTCGCCGCGACGGCCGTTGGCTCATCGTCGCGTGGCACGGCTCGCACGTGGGTTCCTCAAACTGAAGGTTGCTGAATGAACGTTCCCCCTCCACCTCTTTCGGACCTTATCAAGTTTCTCCAACCTTACGATCCGGAAATTCAGGAGCTCGCGCTGGGCTTGCGTTCCCTGGTGCTTGAGGTGATGGCGCCTTGTCATGAAAATATTTACGATGCTTACAGCGCGGTAGCGATTGGATACGGCTTCTCAGATCGTTTGGGTGATGGAATCGTCCACCTCGCGGTTTACTCAAAGCATGTGAACCTCGGATTCAATCACGGCGCAGGGCTGGCTGATCCGCTCGGGATCCTTGAGGGCACGGGCAAACAGATTCGACACCTCACGGTTAAGAGCCAATCTGCACCGCGCCGAGCTTGCCGTCCCGAGCCAGCAGGGTTAGATCTCTACCGATACGATCAAGTTCAGGTGTCGCTACCAGTTGACATCGCGTGCGCTCGACGGCATGGCGTTCAACTACATTGCGGGGAGG
>JANLZV010000063.1:0-5363 GCA_031366425.1 Pyrinomonadaceae bacterium
ACTCGCCTCCCGAAGGAAACTTTCGCGTTCGACTTGCATGTCTGAGGCACGCCGCCAGCGTTGATTCTGAGCCAGGATCAAACTCTCGTTAGAATTTGTTCTCTGGAACATCATCTTCGTACTGGTTGTTTCAGTATCCGATAATGACTCTTCAAAAAGAGTTTTACGCGAACTTTATCGTTCAGCGTTTTGACTCTCAAAGTTCATTGATATGGACACGCTCTATCTAGTTTTCAAAGATCGATTCCAAATTGTATTTTTTTGGATTGCCTTACAGAAAGCCTAAACTCGCCTCAAGCAAACGGGGACTCTACCCTAACGACTCTGCACTGTCAAGCGCACTTGGAATCTTTCTCCAAGTTTATTTTCTGCCCTGTCTCAGAGCCAGAAAATCTCCCTCTCCCAGGAACTTTTTCAGATGCCGGTTGAAACTTTTCAGATGCCAGATTAAAACGCAGACTACGCCCCGAACTCATCAAAATCATGGCGGCGTAAGCCTCAGATTAACCTGCCAACGCAGCAGGGAGTTTCCGTAGTTTACTAACTCGTTCAATCAGCATCGGAAGACTTCGCGGAGAAAACATCGGGAGGTCGTTCAGGCTTTTCGACGAATTTCGTTTCGCGAGAACCTCCCGAAACCTTCGTAGTTCCGCATCTTCAATCTCACTTGAAAAGTATATGGCTGATGCTCTATCCAGCGCCCGCGCCGCGGTAGCCTTGATTCTGAAATCATTCGGACGCGCGACCATGATGAAAAAGTCGGCATCGATATATTCAGTGAAACTGTTCCCCTCGATGAACACTCCCATTGCTTCGACAAGGCTCACAGCTCGCTTGATTCCACTCTCCACCTGTTCATCGGTGGCAATCAACCAGTGAACATTTACCGCCCCAGCATCCCAATAACGCCCAGTGTCTTTTCCACGCGCATAGGTTAGCTCTCGCCCGGAATGGATCACGGGTTCCGTATCCAGCAGATCGCTGACGCAACAAGTGTGTGGATCTTTTCCGCACGAACGATAGTGCCCGCGAGTCGTCTTGATTGCTTCCCAGCCCGCAAATGTTCGCAGGAGATCGCAAACCAGAGTGGTCTTGCCAACTTCAGAAGTTAATCCGCCGACGGCCACCACGATTGGAAGGTGAGAAACTGTGCCTGAAAGATTGGCCAAGAGGAAATACCAGGATCGACATTCGTCGCCACAATGTTAGTTAGGCTTTTTCTTGTCTTTGTCTTTGTTGACTGCCGGTGCGCTAACCTTTAGATAACCCCTGGCGTCTTTATAGACTCCATACTGGACATCGATTACCGGGCCATCCCCATCCTGCACTCGAATTGTGAAAGTCTTATTATCCGGTCGTCCTTCAATGCGAAAGGGCAAGTAGCCTTTCAAATCCGGACTGCGATAGGCCGTGTAATGGTCCTGGTCGCGCTTGTCGTAGCCAAGGACATAGATGCGATCAAAATCGGGCTCATCCAGCGTGTGCTGTTGATTTGAACCGCTCTTCTCAAGAATCACCCAACTTCCGGGTTTTGCTTCGCGACCTGCGTCCTTCCCGTTCCCCGAACCATCGACGTCCCCAAGTTCGCCATCGAGCCGTTGCCACGCTACAAACTCGCGGCCGGTCCGATAAAAAATGATGTCGCTTGGCACTTTCAGCTCGACCTGTTTGCCGTAAATCCATCCGGCGGGCGCGGGCGAGATGGAAGCCGGCAATCTCACTTTATACCAGAGCTCATTGGACTCTTCCGGCTCGTTCTCCTGATCACCTTTGGCACCGCGGTTAGTTCCCGGTTGGGCACTCCCGGCCTTTGGCGCAATGTCGCTTTCAATCGCCTCCGACGACTTTGGTTTCGGCACCCGTTTCCAACCCACGATATCGAAACTGGAGCCACTGTCCAGTCGCATCATGATGTTCTCGTTTCCGGTGCGATCCGGTCCAAGACGCAAATTAGAACTAGCCCTCAACTGGCCTGACGCCTGGGTCGGCACATCCTTATCTTCGTCGGCCAGTTTCTTTGAATTTTGCAGGACCTCATCAAACATCACGTTGCGCGACTCAATCCAGCCTTCGGTGCTGTCCTGATCATGCGCGCGCACGCGCAGCCAGCGCTCCTTCTTCGTGTTGTCAGTGGGATCCTGGACGTCCTGCGCTTCAAGGATATCGACGGTTTCACCGCGATTCACCTCGAGCAGATCGGCGGCAACGACGGCGGTCGAACTGCGAATCTCGGCGCGTCGCGCAACAATGACTCCGGTGTCATTTCGCTTTGCGAGGGTGCTGCAGCCTGCGGCCAGGCCAATGACGCAGATCAGCGCCAAGCAGTTGAAAATCAAACTTATCGACTTACTTTCTTTCATTGCCATGATTGATTTTTCAGATTGCCAAGCACCTTAATCGCGATACCCGAGGCAACGCAAGAATTTTCGCTGCGACTGGTTTAGGTCCTTTGTTACACCAAGCTTAATTGGTCCGCTGCTTGACGTTTCCCGCCGCAGCTCTATGCCAAAATGGGCGAGTTCAAGTTCCAGATTGAGCCGGGTCGGCGATTCCACGTAAACACTGGAGAACTTTTCCATTCCCAACGGTTCATTCAGGATCTTAATTATAGTCTCGTTTGCGCTTTTCTGTCCCGCACCCCGCAGCTCAAACAGTCGCCGGTAAATATGGCCCAGTGACACTCCACAGTCCGTCGCCTTTCGCAACTTCAGATCGTAGATGAACGCGACGAGCATTCCCTGGTTGTACACAACTGACGAACCGGTGGTCCAACGGCGCTGTGAAGCTTCGGGCAGTGTTTGGCTCGTCGTGGGTGATGACAAGTATGCACTGTACACGCGCGAAAGAGTGTCTAGGTAGGTTTTGAAGGAAATCAATCCGAGTCGCAAATCCGTGAGGAGCGCTTGATAAAGCGTAAAGCCTTCGAAGAACCAATCATAGTCACCGTCCAACGCCAGGGCATTAGGAACCCACAAATGAAAGATCTCATGGCTCAGCACGATGCCCAGTTTGCCGTAAACGGCCTTGCGGTTTGCATGTCGTCCGAGCATCAAGACAACGAGGTTACCTCGAGTTTCCGCGCTCCAGCGCTCGGGCCCTACATCGCCCGGAAACGGTATCAACATGATCGTCGAGTTACTGGTAAGCCGGTGGCCGGTTAACTCTGAATATTCTTTGATCAGCTTCTCGGCACTCTTGAGCGCGTCGTCATCCGAGAATGGCCACTTAGAGCCGGTGGCGAAGGTCACATCTGAAGTCCCTACGCGTCGGGTTTTTTCCCGCAAGGTAGCGCCGACCAAAAAGACGACCTTGTCAGGATCGGTTGTCCGGAATTCTGTCTCTTCTCTTCTTGCATTCGAGGTCACGCTCCAACCCGTCGGCAAGTCAATCCCGATCGCCGTCGCAACTTTACTGAAACGTTGAGGCAAAAGGTCGGCCAACATCAACAGTCCCTGGTTAACGCCGAGCCAGGAAACGTGAGACATCTCAGAAGGCTGAAGCCTTTCATTAATCACCGCCTCGTAACGCACGCGGGTGAACACTTCCGCAGCCTGATATTCGCCGGGCGCCAGTTTTCTGATCGCGACCGCCCGGTTGGAATCGCTGGCCTCCAGATTCGCAATCCGTTCCCCTAAACCGATTACACCCGCGTAAGTATTCCGAAACGATAGGCTATCAACCGGCGCAGGCAATTCAAGCTCAATCCTGACCTTCGCGGGATCGGATGAAAGCACTTGAATGTGTGCCCGAAGGTTCTGCGCTGACACGCCCTGACCGCCAAGCAGCCCCAGCCAGAGGCACACTAACACTGGGGGGCCTGCGCGTTTTAGCCGCTCACTCATGCTTGCTGCTAACTTCACTGTTTGTTTGCGTTCGGAATTATCTTGCAGCCAAAAACTTAACAGTCACTGGTTTGACTCTGGTCAGGCATCGCCATATATTACAGCCCTGAACTCTAACATACGTAAAAGATTGTGAATCGACAGCCAAGCATCAACCTGATCAGACCACACGCGACGCTTTCGCGCGTTCTGTCTCTGATCCTACTCAGCTTCATTCTTTACGGAACTACCGTCGAAGCGGCGCATAAGCATGGCAATCTATTAGCACCAGATCGCTCGCATGCAGCCGCTGTGACTGAACCTGGAAGCGAGTCGAACCTTGCCAACGGCCTCGCCGGATGTGGCGAATGCCTGATCTGCCAACTTCACCAGGATTTTTCTACTTCACTTGTTCTCGAACGACATACGAGTGATGCCCTCCAAACTCGTTTACTGATTTCGGCCTCGACGTCGCATGCGCTAATCACCCGCACGCAGACACCTCGCGCCGGCCGCGCTCCACCTCTCTCCAACTAGCGACACTGCTGTCTTCGCCGGGACAACCTCGCGGCGAAATCCACTTCATTTGGATCAGTTCGTCTTTCGACGAAGCGAAATCGGCGTATGGTCCAACGCTACCGCAGAAAGACTAGAGGCTATCGCAATGATCCTACGTAATACTTTCCGAATCGCACTCCTGCTCGCTATTTCAATGTTGTTGATGCAATCAATCTTTGGTCAGGCCAGAATTGGAACGGTCCAGGGGACCGTCAAAGACCCAGGCGGGGCGCTGGTGCCTGACGCCGAGGTGACCATCTCGCAACCCGTCACGCGTTACACTCAACACGTCGAAACGGATCGTCAGGGAGCCTTCAAGCTCGTCAACGTCCCATTCAATACTTACACGATTAGCGTTAAAGCCGCCGGTTTTCAACCGCTAACGCAGACGCTCGATCTCGAAAGCACGATTCCGCTCACGCTCGATTTCTCAGTGCAAATTGCCGGGACGGAAGCCGCAGTGACCATCACGCAGGAAAACACCGCGATGATCGAGACGGATCGTTCATCGTCCGACACAGACATTAGCCAGTCGATCCTCGAACGGCCGGTTGGTGCCGCGCCTTCTCGCGCCATCGAAAGTATTGTGGCGTCGGCCCCCGGCTTTGTGACTGACGACAATGGCCGCATGCATCCGCGCGGTTCGGAGTCGCAAGTGCAATACGTCGTCGATGGAATTCCGGTTACTGACAATTTGTCCGCAATTTTCTCGACGAGTCTCGACGCGCGCACGATGCGGTCTGTCGAAGTCCTCACGGGAGGAATCCCGGCGGAATTTGGAGACAAGCTGGCCGGCGTGATCAATGTGAACACGCGTTCAGGCCTCGAAGGACCAACCCAAGCGGGCATTTCGTTTTCCGGCGGGAGCTTTTCCAGCGGAGAAATTTCTGCTGACTTTGCGACTCACACCAGCAAGTTTGGTTTTCTGACGAGTCTGTCCGCAACCACTTCACAGCGTTACCTCGACCCTCCGACTATCGACAA
>JANLZV010000617.1:0-2595 GCA_031366425.1 Pyrinomonadaceae bacterium
AGTGAATCTTTGTCGATACTCACCGGAAACATGAACGCCTTGACCATTTCCGCGTTGACGAAGTTTCCGTTGAAGCTATTCAGTTTGTTCAACCAGAAGTTGTAACCGCTGTAGTCCGATGTTGGTTCCGGCGCATCGTTCGGGTTCCGGCGCAGGTAACCAAAGTACTGCATCAGCACGAACGCGCGATTCAATTCCCTTTGCGCTAATGTGGAATTCTCTCCCACCCTCCGCAAAGCACGCGCGCGCGCGGCCACATCGCCCGTTGTTATCGTGGAACCAAACTCGCCGATCGCGTTTGCACGGTCAGCGCCGGATGGCGTGATCCCCGCATTCGCGAAGAGCCGATCAACAAACTCCGCCGGAGTCATTGTGGTTGGATAAGTCCCGCTGAACCGGGAGCGTTGCACAAACTCGGACATGAACGCCTGCTTGTTATTCTCGAGCAGCGCTTCCCACCCGGCCTGGTTAACTACTACGCCCCGTCCAATCGCCGCCGTGTCCGGCGTAAACTCATTCAGTTTTACCGGCACCGGAGCGCCTGGCATATTTCCATAGGCCGACTTGTAAGTGCGATAGACGAGGTACCCAGACTGCTGGAATTCAATGGAGAGGAAGAACGCCGCGCTCGTGTTTACTCTCCGAGCTTCAACGCACGCTCCGTCGGTTCCGCATGAGCTAATCTGGTTGCGCCAGAAGCTAAAGCCGCTCTCGTCCGGTTCGCGTCCCAGAAAGTCGAGATATTGCTGCCGCACGAAATACTCCGGCGCATCGAGTGGGTTGGTTGCTACTGCGTCGGCTGTCGCCGTGAATGACGCATCCGTATGCTCACCCAACAGGCTGAAACTTCTGCTACTCGGGTTGAATGTATAGTTCGCCCGCGAAGGCGTCACCGTGTAGAAACCGTTGGCCTCGAGGTTGTCGAAACTATACTTGCCGTTCGCGTCAGTAATTGCCTGGCGCGTGGTCGCGCCACCCAGGTTGATCGTCGTTCCCGCCAACGGCGCTCCCTGGCCGTCGGTGATAATGCCGCCGACCGTGCCATTACTCGCCGTGGGCGCCTGCGGCGCAAACTTCATTGCCGGATCGCCAAACAGCGTCCAGGTTAGTCGCACGTCTCGATCGCCAGTGGCCAATTTCGCGGCTCGCGCCGCATCCCCAAGCGTCGGCGCCTGGCCGTTGAACAACTGACGATAGAATTCCTGATTAATCAGGCTCTGCCCGCCTGGGTCAGTCATCCCGGTTGAAGACCAGACCGCGACCGCGCCTCCCTGATTGCGCATCAACGCTTCTGACAGGCTGTCATTGTAGGCATTTTGGAAATAGCCGTTAAGACAGGTCATCATCACAAAGAGCGAGAGCTGGTTGTTATTGGTAAGCGCGGGCGCGTCCGGGTTGGACAACAACGACGCGCCTGTCCAAACCCCGTTTGATCCATGACCGATGTAGTTAACCAAACGCGGCCCCTGATTGATACCACTGATGATCTGACTATGAATGGTGGCATCATCAGCGCTGCTGCGATTAATTACCTGTTTGGGCATGGCTGCGGGTAACAGCCCCTGCACCGTTGTGCCGGCGGATTCAAAATCCCTGTCCGCCACCAATAAAGCTCCGCGCGAAGGATCGGCGGGCGCGTTCTCGAAGTTGATGATCTTACCAACTATGAGGTTGACATCTGCTGCGGTCCGCACGGGCAAGCGTCCGAGTGCTAACTCCGCCACGCCGTCGTTGTTAAAGTCGGCGAACCAATCATCGTTGGCCGTCTCCATCGTGGCTGAGTCGAACAATTTGGTCGGCACAAAGTCGGTATTTCCCTGGCCGAGATAGTTTTTCGGATCAAAGCTGGCATCTCCCGCCAGCAACACGAAGTGCGGAGCGCGTGCCCAACTGCCCGTGGCCGTCTGCAGGAAGTCGCGAATGGCCTGTGGCGAGTGCAAACCAAAACTGAACTCGTCATAAACATCCTCGACATCCACAACATTCACCAGCAGTCCGCGACTACGGCGCAACTGGGCCAGAGGCTCCACGCCGGCCTTAAACTCTTTGCTGGTGATTAGCAGATAGTCAGCGCGATTAGTATTTGCGGACCACGCCGAGGGTTCATTGTGGGTGATGGCATCGGGCTGTAGCGATTGACCATCAGCAAACAGTACCACCGTGTGCGGATCCACCGCGGAAGCCGTCGTCACCTGGATGTCGGCGACAAAGGTGCCATCCGGCTGCGCCGAGACTTCCGGCGTCAGCTCACGAATATCGTTCGGGTCGGTGATATCTACGGCCCGCACGTTTGCATTACTAAACCCACTAATCCGGGTGGTGGCAGCGCCATTGATACCAATCGCGAGCGAGTCGTTGTCAGCCGCGTACGCGTGTGCGTAGGTCAAGCGCATTGTGTCAACCAGACTTGTATCAGTCGCGCCTCCCAGCGACGTTAGCTTCACGGTGTTATCGCCATCGTGGAGCAACCCAGCCGCCACATTAAAGCTCTGGGTGGGATGCGCGCCCTGAGCAAAATCAATCGTGCCCAGGTCGGCGCCATTCAGACTCACTTGTACGTGATGGGTCTGTAGCGATAGGCCAACGAGAGAGATT
>JANLZV010000618.1:0-1560 GCA_031366425.1 Pyrinomonadaceae bacterium
ATGGCGGTGGCGGACCTAGCCGCCGAGTGGTTTGAGTCCGAATGCTTGCGCGCGCTCGTCGCCGCGCGCGGAATCTCCGGCGCGTTTGCCGGTCCCTGGTCGGCGGGCACTAGCGCGGCTGTATTGCTGCAAGCGGCGAACGGCGGCAGCCCTTTCGCGCCGGCGACTATAGTGAAGGGCGGGATGGGCGCGCTCACCCACGCTTTGGCGCAAGCAGCCACCGAAGCAGGTGCAGAAATTCGCACCGGCGCGGAAGTTGTAACCATTCAAGTAAAAGACGGAAAAGCGGTGGGTGTTGTTTTGAGAAACGGCGAAGAGCTTCCCGCATGGACCACGGTGTCCGGTCACGATCCCGGCATAACTCTTTTAGAATTGGTTGACCCCGGCGAGCTCGAACCGAGCTATCGCAACCACATGCAAAACTATCGTGCCGTTGGCACGGTCGCAAAAATTCAGCTTGCGCTTTCTGCTTTACCGGAATTTATTGGACTAACTGAGAGCTGCGCGAAAGAGAAGCTGTCCGGCCGCATTCATATCGGGCCTGAGATTGACTATCTCGAGCGGGCGTTTGACGCAGCGAAGTACGGTGACATTTCGCGGCAACCTTACCTGGATATTCGTATTCCTTCGTTAAGCGACGGCACGCTCGCGCTAAACGGTGGGCATGTAATGTCGATCCACGCGCAATTCGCGCCTTATCATTTGAGGGATGGCGATTGGAACTCGCGTCGCGAAGAACTCGGCGACATCGTCGTGAACACCTTATCGGAGTATGCGCCGAACCTCCGGAGCCTTATTGTTGCCCGGCAAGTAATCACGCCACTCGATCTGGAACAGACTTATGGTCTACGAAACGGTCACATTCATCACGGCGAACAATCGCTCGATCAGTTTTTTGCTTTTAGACCGTTGATCGGTTGGGCCCAATATCGCACGCCGATCAAGGGTCTTTACTTATGCAGCGCCGGCACGCATCCAGGCGGCGGCATAACGGGTGGGCCGGGGGCGAATGCGGCGCGCGAAGTAATCAAAGAGTTCAAGAAATAATGAGGCTATAGCGGCATTACCGGCTTGCTTCTTTCTTCTCAACCGGTAGTGTTATTGTAAGACTGCGGGAGTAAAACCAATGGCAATATCAACCGAAGACGAAAAGTTTAAGGAACTGGTAAAAGCAGCGCTGATCGACGTGCTTGAAGAGCGACGAGATCTCGTGAAGGAGATTTTAGTTGAGGCTATTGAGGACATGGCTCTTGGCAAAGCTATTAGCCAAGGACTCGGTAGCGATCCCATTCCACGCAACGAGATCCTTGAACTATTGGAAAAGACGCCGTGAATGTCTCCTTCCGAAGCAGCGTTGCCAGGGATCTAAACCGCATCACGGACAAGAATTTATTGAGGCGCGTTAGAGAGGCTATCGAAGCTGTCGAGCACGCCCAATCAATTAACGACCTGCCGAATCTAAAGAAACTCAAAAGTAGCGAGAATTATTATCGTCTTCGAATTGGTGACTATCGTATCGGTTTGGCATTCGAGGATGACGCACTCGTGTTTGTGAGATTT
>JANLZV010000674.1:0-4218 GCA_031366425.1 Pyrinomonadaceae bacterium
AAGGAACTGGCCACCGCGCTGAGCTGCTACTACGTCCCAATGACTGTCGCCGTCGAAATCTCCGGCGCCAATGAAGTCCGCGGCCACGGCGGCATCGAAGACTTGCGCCGGAGAGAGAAACGGAGCTTCGGTGAATGCCCCATCGGCTTTGCGTTGCTGCGCTTCCGGAGCGTTTGGATAAATCGAATCAACATTGCCGCGCAAGAGCGTAATGATTCCCTGCCCGTTGTAAGAATAGCCGCTGACGAGATCCGGCACACCGTCTTCGTCGAAGTCGGCGGACGCCAGACTCAATGGCTGCGCCTGATTTTTTTCCAGCGCGGCGCGCAAGTCTTCCGGGCCAGCGTAAGAAGTAATCAGATCGTAGCCATCGCTGAGATTGATAGTTGGGTTGCCACGCCCGGCCGCGTGCACACTGATGCTCTTGCTCAGCTGCGCCGGTTCTGCATTTTTCTGATTGGTGACTTGGCCCCGTGACTTTGATCCCGCTAAGCCGCTAACGACAAACGGAAGCAGGCATAGAATCACGATCGCAGTTAGAGCGATGAGTCGAGGCTGAAGGATTCGCCAACGCGCGCGAGTTGGCATTGAATGACGCTGACGAGTTTGGGGTGAACTCATTGGTTTTTGGCAGATTCACCTCTAAATACGGGAGCGAGGTGGGCATCGGATGGACTTCCTAACTCGACCGTCCGCAAATGAGAGCCAGCATCAACCGTAGCTCCCCTTAGGTTTAGTGTAACAACTTCAATATCCGAGTAAAAAAGGCAGTGGGATTGGCTTTCCGAATAAACGGCCCCAGACCCGATTGGCGGGAGTATACCTCAATCCGCGGATTGGGATCGAAGGTGTTTCCGGTTTTGAAGAACCGACGAATGTCCGGGCAAAGGCGCTTTGTATTAGAACGAGTATTTCACAGCAAGCTGAATTCGACGGCCGGGAGTAATCGTGTCCGTAGCCTGGCCAAAATTTGCAGCACCGAGCCAACGCACCGGGATGCCAAAGTTTGCACGGTTGATGAAGTTGAAGACGTCGGCGCGCAAGACCAGGCGCCGATTTCCCACCACCATGAAGTTCTTGCTCAGCGACAAATCCAGTTCGATAACATTACCGGCGCGAAACGTGTTTCGACGCACTCGTCCATCCTGTCCAATGCGCGCGAGCAGAGAGGTCGGATCGGCCGCAGTCAATCGCAATGGTTGGCGGCGGTCGCCAGTAACTTCCAACCCGTTCGTGTTGTCGAGGCGATCGGTCATGTTGCCGTCAAGATTCACATCAAAAATGCTGTTGACTGTAAAAGGCTGTCCGGTGCGCAGGCTGCCGGTGCCGGAAAGCTGAAGATTGCCGAAGAGGGCGCGAAATGCGGACGCGTGATTCTTAAGGGCCGGTAGTCCGGCGACGAAGGCGTAGGTGAGGCGATGACGCACATCGAAGTTTGCGGGTCCGCGCTCGCCGGCAAACGTAAAGCTGTTTTGCGGCAGCGCCGGTGCGCCTGCAAGATCGAAAACATCTGAGACGTCGTCGATCGCTTTCGAGAAGGTGTAAGAGATTCGATACTGAGTCGAGCGCCGGAACCTGCCCTGCAATTGAAACTGAAGTGAATCGTAGCGAGAGTTGGCAGACGACTCATAAACCGCGACTGAACCTGCCTGGCCTACCGGACGACCGCCCGCAGTTCCGTTTCCCGCCGGAAGTTGACCGGGGCCGAGCGCCACGCCGTTAACATTTGGCTGAAAGTTCACGACATTAATTGATGTCGGAAGAAGAAAAGCATTAGGACCCAGATTCGGCGTGGTGAGTCGCAGCAGATGTCTTCCCAACGTGCCGACGTAAGCGACGGATAACAAAGCATTTGAATTTAGTTCCTGTTCCCAGGTTATGGAATAGTGCTGGGCCGAGGGCATCCGCAGTTTGCGCTCGGGTAACGTAAAGCCGAAGCCGCCGGGGAAGGACGTGTTGATGGCGACCAGACAGGAGAGCGGCACCGCCGCATTTAGGGTGTTGAGTGTTCCCGGTTGAATGAGTGGCAGAAAGGTCGGCCCGTTTGGACCGGGACACGGAAAGAATGGCAGCGTCGGGTCGGTGATGTTGAAGCCGACGCTATTCGGAATCGGCACACCGCCGGCCGTGTTTGGTAACCCACCAGCAAGATTCAGCGACAGAAAGTTGGGAAAGACGTTTCGCGATTGGCTGACGACGGCACCCAGCGCCTGGTCATAAAAAATGCCGTAACCGGCGCGAAAGACCGAAGCACGGCCGGCGCCAAAGAGATGCGTCGAGTAGGCGATGCCCACGCGCGGGCCAAAGTTTTTGCGGTCAGGATCGTAGATCTGCTTTCTACCCGCGAGAAAATTTCCCAGGCCTGGCACCAGGGCCTGCGAGTTATCGGCAAAAGTTCTCTCAATGCGCCGTTGGGTTTCCGCTACGGGCGAATTGTATTCGTAGCGCAACCCCAGCGACAGCGACACGTTTGGGCGCAGGCGCCAATCGTCCTGCCCGAAATAGTTATATTGGTAGTAGCGCAGATCAACCTTCGATTCGGGACTGGTTTGCACGACCTGCAACACACCACTCGGTGCCGAAGCGGCTGCCAGATCTATCGCGCGCACAAATCCAGACAGGGTCACGGTTCCGTTTTGCGCACGTTGAGCGCCGGGCGCGCCATTGAAAACAAGCAGCGGCCGGGCGTTGCGCGGCAAGTCACTGCGTAACTCAGCGCGCCGAAAGTCGCCGCCAAAAGTAAAACTCTGATTCCCGTTTCGAAATGTGAGATTGTCCGCCAACTGATAAGTATTGTTAACGCGCTGTTGCGGGAAATTGAATACGTCCACGCCCACCGGATTGAAGCCCGCGATAGTAACCTGGCCCACGGGACCGAGAATGTCCTCCGTGCCGAAAGTGAAGAAGCTGTTGTAGAGCACCGAAGTTGAACCCGGAATCGTGTCGTTTACAAATAACGGCGCATTCAGGAGAAATTTTCGCTCATTGGGGCGAAGCGAATTTGCCAAACGACTGGGACGCAGAAATTGCTGGTCACGGTTCTCATCAAACACCAGGCGCGTTCGACCGTAAGAAGCACGGACCTGATTGAACATCGTTATCTCGCCGGGGCCACCGATTTCGCTGTTAAGAAAGTTGGAAAAATTTTGCGTGCGAATGCGCGGTCGAATGGTCGAGAAGATCGCACCGCCTACAACCGGGATGTCGCGCCAGTCGTCAGTGAAGTTGTAACGTGAAGTGATCGACTGAGTTCGCTTGCCGATCAGAAAATTGCCGTCAGTCTTTCCTGAAATATTTTTCCCCTGACCGCCGGCTGGCAACGAGTGCGTCAGCGTGTTTGCGCCGTAGATGCCATCCGGATTATTTGGAAACGGATAAAGGCTGAAGATAGCGTCTCCGCTCACCGTGGTGGGAAACGCTACGATTGGGTTGCCGTTGAACGGATCCTGGGAAAGGCCCGTCGCGCCGCTGCGAAAAATTCCGCGTTCCTCGACAGTGGGGACCGCAAAGCTTGCTTCCTTGTTCGCGTTTGCGACTTGGCCTTCGGCGGAAATGAAGTAAAACAGGCTGCGGCCCTTTCCTGTTTTGGCGGGCACCAGTGGGCCGCCCATAACGAAGCCGCCCTGGGTGAGCGTCCCAGAGTCTTCACCGCCACTCTGGTTGGTTACAGTTAGCGGCCTGCCGTTTCGTAACACCGCCTTGCCACCCGCGCGCAAAGCCGAGGTCGCAGCGCCAAGTGTCGTATCGAAAAAGTTGCGCGCGTTTAGTTGGCTTGAATTGAACATGCCGTACAGCGTCGCGTGCGTTTCGTTTCCCCCAGACTTCGATACCGCGTTCACTTGCCCGCCGATGTTGCGGCCAAACTGCGCCGGCGCCAGCAACGTGATCACTTGATACTCCTGCACCGACTCGATCGGCTGCGGCGTGAGCATGACGAAACCCTGACGGCGCACGCCTATGTCTTCGTCGTTGTTGTCGGAGCCATCAACCGTAAAATTATTGCCGCGCGATCGCAGTCCGTTCACTGCAAACTGTCCGGCTGAACCCACACCGGGGCCAACGCCGGGTCCCGCCACGCTACCCAGCGTTTGCGGTGGCGGGAACACTCCCGGCAACAGCAGCGCCAGATTATCAAACGAGCGCGACGAGCTACTTATTAGCGGCAAAGCTGAAAGCTCGTCCTCGCTGTACGAACCGCTGCGGCGCGCGTCGCTGGTG
>JANLZV010000712.1:0-2274 GCA_031366425.1 Pyrinomonadaceae bacterium
GTTCCAGCAGGCGATTGACAGAGATCCGAACTACGCGCTCGCCTACGTTGGTCTGGCTGATTGTTATCTGGTACAGGGAACCTATGCCGGTACGCCAACGACGGAGGTAATGCCCAAGGCTGAAGCGGCCCTGCAACAAGCGTTAAGACTTGACGAGACGATCTCTGAGGCCCATGCAACGAAAGGTTTTGTCCACATTTATTCGCTTGAGTGGGACCAGGCGGAAAAGGAATTCCAGCGGGCCATCGCTTTGAATCCTAATTATGCTACCGCTCATCATTGGTACTCGGAATATTTCCGCATCCGCAGACGGTTTTCTGAACAAGCCCGTGAGATCAAGCGCGCGCAGGAGCTCGACCCGCTTTCCCCGAGTATGGGTGCGAACCTCGGGCGGGCCTATCTGAACCTGGGCGACACGGACGCAGCCATTAGGGAATGCAAACGGGCCCTCGAACTAAATCCGAAGTTTTCCCTGGCGCATCATTTTTTGGGACTAACCTACGTCGAGCAGCATCGGTACGATGAGGCGATTGCAGAATTCCAGCAAGCAGTAGATTCTTCGAAGCGGGCAGATCTTTTCGTCGCTGGTCTCGGGGTTGGTTATGCCGCGGCCGGCAGGCGCGCCGAGGCCCTCACTATGATCCGTGAGTTGGAAGAGAAGTATTCGAAAAAGGAGGCGACCGGATTTGATCTCGCTCTCGTTTACGCGGCGCTGGCAAACGATGACGAAGCAATCGCCTGGCTGGAAAAGGACTTCGCGGGGCACAACATGAGTGGGCTGATCTATGTCGCATCAACTATCATTCACCCGCGACTACGGAACGATCCCCGTTACCAGGATCTCTTGCAACGCATGCATCTTAAGCTTTGAGAGTCTCAGATCATATGGCTACCGCCTTTGCACCAATCCGTTTCGCACGCAAAGATAATCCTGGGAAAGTGCAACGTTCGAATACCACTTTGACAGCGTTGCCTACCGCATCAACTGGAGTTATGACACTTACCTAGATCACGCTAATACGGAGTAGAATGAGGCGCTTTCCCATCTGCAACTACCGTTTCTAAATAGCACCTGCCGCTGAGCTACAGATTGACCATTCCTTCCGGCACAATTCTCGGCCGTTATGAAATCCGCTCCAAAATCGGGGCGGGCGGGATGGGCGAGGTCTACCTTGCGCAGGACACTTCCGAACTCGGCCGCATCGTAAGAAACTTGAATTTTCCGCTCTAAGCTGGGAAATGATGAGTCAAGAACTGGAAGGCAACTCCACGCTGGCGCATTACCGAATCGTTTCCAAGGTCGGAGCGGGCGGCATGGGCGAAGTGTACCTGGCGCAGGACACCAGGCTTGATCGCAAAGTCGCCCTGAAGATTCTGCCTGCCGAAGTTGCTGCCAATCGCGATCGCATGGAGCGCTTTGTGCGCGAGGCAAAGTCGGCAGCGGCGCTTAACCATCCCAACATCGCGCATATCTACGAAATCGGCGAGAGTGATGGCACCCACTACATCGCGATGGAGTTTATCGACGGCGCAACCCTGCGCGAGAAAATCCATCGAGAGAAAGCTCCACTCCAGCAACTGTTGAAATATCTGATTCAAGTCGCCCAGGGGTTATCGAAAGCTCACGCCGCCGGAATTGTTCATCGCGATCTTAAGCCCGACAACATCATGATCACGCGCGACGACTACGCGAAGGTTTTGGATTTTGGTTTAGCGAAGCTAGTCGAACCCGAAAGAACTTTTGGGTACAACGAAAGTGGTTCGAGTGAAATCGCCACGGCGGTTAGGCCACAACCGGGACACCCAGTCGGACAGTCTGGCTGGGATAGCGGACATTCAACCCCGGGTATGGTGATTGGTACTATCGGGTACATGTCTCCCGAGCAGGCGAGTGGTCGTGTGGACGAAATCGATCTCCGTTCCGACATCTTCTCGTTTGGCTGCATTCTTTTTGAGGCGGCCACGGGCCAGCGAGCTTTCGCGGGTAAAGATGTGCTGGATTCACTGCACAGGATCGTACACGGACCGACACCACAGTTGAAGGATGCAAATCCACTCGCGCCGGCTGAACTGCAACGCGTAGTGCGCCGATGTCTGGCGAAGGAGCGTGAGAAACGTTATCAGTCGATTAAGGAAGTGGCGCTTGAGATCGAGGATCTCCAGCAGGAACTGAAGGGACTCACGGGAGCGGAGTACTCAGCTCGGCCAGCAGCAACAACTGTCACAACTTCAGGGACCACGCGCGCTGATGACGGTTTCTGGATCGCAATCCTG
>JANLZV010000751.1:0-3603 GCA_031366425.1 Pyrinomonadaceae bacterium
TTTTGGTCACACTGGGGTGAGCGCTAGCACGCTCCGGCGTGGTTTCAGCAAAGCCTGTGAGCTCGCAGAGATTCCATTTGGCCAAACCGTTGAAGCCGGTATGACCTGGCACGATCTGCGGCGCACATTCGCAACGGAGTTGCGAGGGAGACAAGTACATGAGTACGACATCTCCGACCTGTTGGGCCACACGATCCAAAGCGTTACCGGCACGTATGCTCGAAGTACGCCGGAAGCGCTGGAAGATGCTGTGAACAAGTTGGCTGAACCAAGAGGTTCAGTTATCAGGTTCAAGCGGAAGGCCGGTTGAAAGTGTCACCATCTTAGCCCCATCTCGATTTACGGGGCTTAGGTGAGGTTGAGGGCTAAGTTAATGGAAGTCGTTGTAACAGTGAGACTAGGAATGGTGCCGAGGGCGGGAGTCGAACCCGCACGTCCTTACGGACAACGGATTTTAAGTCCGCAGCGTCTGCCATTCCGCCACCCCGGCACGAGCGTCAAAATAGCATGACCGTGGGTTTCTTCCCAATCATCGCCGCTTCGGGACGATGAGCCAAAGCACTGACGCGAAGATTTAATGACTCGTAGACCAGGCCGGCGCGCGATTAACCGCTGGGCAGTTGTCAATGAGTGTTTGATGGGTATTCTTTCCACTCATCGCCGCGGGTGATAGAATTTGGTCGCACCAAAATTCAATTGCCCACGCAGTGGCCCGGCAGACAACTGATGACTGAAGAGCAGGAAGTTTTTCTCCAACATATCCAGAAAAAAGGGCTCAAGCGCACGGCCCAGCGCGACTTGATTCTCGACACTTTTCTCCGGATGGAGGAACACCTCTCGAGCGAAGATCTTTATCGCCTGGTGAAACAGGAAGATTCGAGCATCGGTCAAACTACGGTCTATCGCACTCTCAAGCTTTTGACTGAAGCCGGATTGGCCCGTGAAGTCCGCTTCGGCGACGGCATCACTCACTACGAACACAATTACAAACACCAGCATCACGATCACATGATCTGTTCCGAGTGTGGCCGGATCATCGAATTCTTTTCGGCTGAACTGGAAGCCCTGCAGGACAAACTCGCGGCTAAACATAACTTTCAAATCACTCAACACCTTCACCGCATCATCGGGTTCTGCGAAGAGTGTCGTCGTGCTTTCAAAAAGGCTGAACTGGAAGAAGCGTCCCCACGGGTCCGCATCAAACAAGCGACGGCCCGCGCGCGTTAGCGTTCACCAATCAAAAGAGCGAAGAATATCTGATGGCCTTTTTAAAAACACACGACCGCGCCCAGCGTGCGTCTTCTAATATTCCGGGCGCGATGCTGTGCGGGTTGATCCTGCCGCTCTTGTTTGTAGGTTGTCCCGGCAACGACCGCTCGAATAATTCGCAGCCCAGTGCTACCGCGAGTCCCGCGAGTCCGGCGATGCTGCCCGGAGTGGAAGCTTTCAACGGGGAACGCGCTCTCGAGCACGTGAAGAAACAGGTGGAGATTGGCCCGCGCGTGCCGGGGTCGCCGGAACTTGCAAAGACGCGCGAGTACATTATCGGATCTCTCAAGTCTTCCGGTTTGAATGTCACTACTGACGATTTTCAGGCGACCACTCCGATTGGCGAACGGAAAATGGTTAATATCACCGCCGAAGTTCCTGGTGAGTCGAAGGAAGTAATCATTATTTCCAGCCATTACGACACGAAGTATTTCAAGGTAATGAGATTTGTTGGCGCCAACGATCCGGGAGCGTCGGTTGGAGCGTTGCTCGAGCTGGGTCGTGCACTGGGCGCCTTGCCCCAGAAGCCGAAGTTTACTTATTGGCTCGTGTTCTTTGATGGCGAAGAGTCGTTCTGCAATGGTTGGGACGAATGCCAGAACCCGAATCCCGCGGATGCAACCGATCCTTTGCCGGACAACACCTACGGCAGTCGCCGCTACGTGGTCCAACTGCAAAAGAACAGCGAGCTCGCCCGGGTGCGCGCCATGATTCTCCTCGATATGATGGGTTACAAGAATCTCGAACTCGGCCGAGATACAATGAGCACTCGCTGGTTGCAGGACATCGTGTGGCGCACCGCGCGTGATTTGGGCCACGGAAACTATTTTGTCGATCGGCCGGAGGGCGTGGGCGGTGATGATCACGAACCGTTTCTGCGCGCCGGAGTTCCGTCTGTCGATCTGATTCAGCTCAGTGGCTACCCCCACTGGCATCGCGCGGATGACACGTTGGATAAGATATCGGCGCAGAGCCTGAAGATTGTCGGCGAAGCCGTGTTGGCCAGTCTGCCGCCGATTGAAAAGTATCTGCAGAGCAAACCGGCATCGCATTAGTCCCCGGTGACGTGCGCGATAGAACTTTCTTTTCCAAAACAAAATGCCCGTTAACAAAAAACGTGTGGCGGTAATCCCGGGAGATGGGATTGGCCCTGAGGTCATTGACGAAGCGCTGCGCGTACTCGCGCGAGTGGAAACCACTCATGGGGTTGAGCTTGATCTGGTCCACTTTGATTGGGGTGCGGATAAGTTTTTGAAAGAGGGCATTTCTTTGCCGGCCGGAGCACTCGAAATGCTTTCCCTCGAGTTTGATGCAATCCTGGCTGGAGCCTTTGGTGACCCGCGCGTGCCTTCAAATCAGCATGCCGAGGACATCTTGCTGGGAATGCGTAGGGGACTTGATCTCTACATCAACCTTCGTCCCGTCCGGCTGCTTCATCCGCGTCTGACGCCTTTGCGCGATCGCGCGATCGCCGACGTTGACTTCGTAGTATTTCGTGAAAATACCGAAGGCGCGTATTGCGGCGCGGGCGGTTTCCTGAAAAAGGGAACTGCGGATGAGATAGCTACCCAGGATGAGCTAAACACGCGTCGCGGGGTGGAGCGAATCATACTTGCGGCGTTCGAATACGCGCGCGCAAATGGACGACGACGCGTGACCATGGCGGATAAGTCGAATGTGCAGCGCTTTGGCGGGGATCTTTGGCAACGCGTTTTTAAGATAGTTGCCGCGGACTATCCGGAGATCGAGGCTAACCATCAATACGTCGATGCGATGGCGATGTTTATGGTGCTCGACCCCGCACAGTATGACGTGATTGTCAGCAATAATCTTTTTGGAGATATTCTGACTGACCTTGGCGCGGCCATTCAGGGCGGGTTGGGTCTGGCCGCTTCAGGAAACATTCATCCGGGCAAGGTGTCGCTGTTCGAGCCGGTTCATGGTAGTGCGCCGGCGCTTGCAGGAAAGGGAATTGCGAATCCAGTAGGCGCTATTCTGACCTCTGCCATGATGCTAGAATACCTGGGCCACCAGAAAGCCAGCGAAGCAATTCAGAAAGCGGTCGGAGACGCGATCGCGGCGGATGAGACTACGCGCGATCTGGGTGGAAGCCTTTCAACGGCGCAGGCGGGCGCGGCAATTTGTCAGCGGCTGAATATTCAATAACGCAAACTGATCGTTAAGTTACTCGCAAACTACCAGTTTGCGTTACCAGGGTTTATGACTCCAGGCAGAATGAAGTTGGCGATAATGATCGGTGCCGGCGTGGTGGTCGTCGGTGTCGTCGTCGGCGTGTTGGCGATCGCTCGCGCGGCGCCGCTGGTGATCGTTGCC
>JANLZV010000761.1:0-4159 GCA_031366425.1 Pyrinomonadaceae bacterium
TGCGGCACGGTTTCCTTGATGAAGCGGTTAGCTTCAGCCATGCGTTCGCGATATTCGGGCAGGATTTCCTGAAAATACTGGCGCTGGTATGGAGTGGGCGCGGCGTTCGTGCCGTCAATGGCAAAAAAGAGATCGCCAATTCGGTTGGTAACTTGAGACTTTCCGCCGATCCCCAGACCCTCGCTCCGTCTCACTAACCGATCCTCGAGTGTCGTTACCTGCTTAAGGTAATCCGTCAGCGCCTTCATTAACTCTTTGTCCGGCTCCTTGTTGAGATTCTTGACGGTAGTTTCGGTGTGCTTCAGTTGCTCCTCAATGCTATCGATAAAACGCAGAGCAGTGTTGGTGGCTGTCTGCATTTCGCGGAGTTTCATTTGCAGATCAAGCTGCGACTGCAGATCGGCGAGGGCCACATTGATCGTCGGATCGAGACGTACGTCTACCGTCTCCTCGAATGTTTTGTCGCCGACAATTAATTTTACTGTGTAAGTGCCCGGCAACACTTGGGGCCCGCGCGGCGGACCGCCAAACGCCGTCTCTTCCGCTGAGGGTGGACGACGAACTTCGGCGCCGCCGTAACGAAGGTTCCACGCCGCGCGATTGATTCCCTTCTCGCGCGCAGGTTTGTTTAGCTCCTGAACCAGCTTGCCACTCTCGTCTCGAATCTCGATCTTGAAAGTGGCTTTGTCATCAAGCTTGTCTTTCAGGTAGTAAGTTATCAACGCTCCATACGACGGGTTTGGTCCGGTGAAAACTTTGTCGCCAATGCCGTAGCGCGTAAAAAACGAAGCGAATCGCAAACCAGGCCTAACCTGAAAAAGATGCGCATTGCTGTTCACGATTGCCGGCGTCATCCGCTGAATTGGGGTAGCGTCGTCAAGAATCCAAACGCTGCGACCATGAGTGGCAATGATCAGATCGTTTTCGCGCGGGTGAACGACGATGTCATGGACTGAAACGTTTGGCAGGTTTTTCAGATTCAGCGGAATCCATTCGCGGCCGCCCGTGTAGGAAACGAACAGCCCGATTTCCGTTCCAGCGTAAAGCAAATTCGAATTCTTCGGATCCTCGCGGACTACCTGCACATAAGCGGAGGGTGGAAGATTGCCAGCGATCGGCGCCCACGTTTTGCCGCCGTCAGTAGTTTTGAAAATGTACGGGCGGAAGTCGTCAAACATGTGACGCTCAAAAGCGACGTACGCGGTTTCAGCATTTACGCGCGAAGGCTCAACGTGGGACACGGGCGAGTTTGCCGGCAGGCCGGCAACGCTGGCGATTACGTTTGACCAGTTCTTACCACCGTCCAGAGTTAGTTGCAGGTTGCCATCGTCGGTCCCCACCCAGATTTGGCCCTTGCGCACTGGTGATTCGGCGATGCTGATGATCGTGGTGTTGTATTCAGCGCCCGTATTTTCAATCGCGACCGGCCCACCCGCGTCCTTCTGTTTTTCCGGGTTGTTGGTCGTGAGATCTCCGCTGATCTGTTCCCACGTCTTTCCAAAATCGGCTGACTTGAAGACCACGTTGCCGGCAAGGTAGACAGTGTTTTTATCGTGAGGCGACAAAACAATTGGGGCGTTCCAATTGAATCGATACTTGTCGCCCAGCGCCGCGCCGTCTCCGCTGCCGCGGCCCCACGGATTCACTTCCTGCTGCTCGCGGGTGCGGAAATCGGTCCGGAGAATGTTTCCGCCCTGCGACTCCGAAAGATAAAGCTCGGAGTCGTCGGCGTTATTAATCACGTAAAAGCCGTCGCCGAAACTAACCATGCGCCAATCGTCGTTCATGATTCCGGCCGGCTCCCGGGTGCGGCTCGGCCCGGTCCATGCTCCATTGTCCTGCAGCCCGCCCATCACGTAATAAAACGGCAAACGATTGTCAGCATGAATCTGGTAAAACTGTCCGAGCGGAATGTTGTTGACGTATTCCCAGGTTTCTCCGGCGTCGGAGGTTACGGCGATGCCGCCGTCCTGACCTTGCCACATGCGTTTCGGATTCTTCGGATCGATCCAGAGCGCGTGATAATCAATATGGGTCTTTCCCGTGATCGATCTAAACGACTTGCCGCCATCGATTGAGATGAAGAGCGTCGAAGCTACCGCGAAGACGCGATTCTCATCGTTGGGATCGACGCGCACCCTCGTGTAATAGAATCCACGCGAAACAATGTTGGTCTGTTTCGACACTTGCTTAAACGTGTCACCGCGATCGTCGGAACGATAAAGCGTCCCTTCTTTCGACTCGACGATGGCGTAAACAACATTCGGATTACTGGGCGCGGCCCTGACTCCAATCCTGCCCAGCAACTTCGGTAATCCATTCGTTATTTTGTTCCACGTGCGGCCACCGTCGATCGACTTATACAAGCCGCCCTTCTCGCTGCCACTGCGGTGCGTCCACGGCTTGCGTTCAAAACTCCACATGCCGGCGTAAAGAATGTTTGGATTGCTGAGGTCGATTTCAAGATCAGAAACGCCGTGTTCCCGATCGAGATAGAGCGTTTTGGTCCAGGTCTTCCCGCCATCCGTAGTCATGAACACGCCCCGCTCGTCGTTTGGACCAAACGCGTGGCCCAGAGCGCCGACGTAAACGATGTCAGGGTTCTGCGGATGAATTGCGATGGCTGAAATGCGCTCGGTGCCCTTCAGTCCCATGTGCTGCCAGTTTTTGCCGCCATCGGTCGACTTGTAAACTCCGTCGCCGAATGAAACGCTGTTGCGCACATTTGATTCGCCCGTGCCGACCCAAACCACGTCGGGGTTGCTGGGCGCGAGCGCGATGTCGCCAATCGAAATCGTTCCCTGTCGCTCGAAGATCGGTTTCCAGGTGACGCCGCCGTTTACCGTCTTGAACAATCCTCCCGAAGCAGACGCGGCGTAAACGATGTTGGCATTTCCCGGCACGCCTTCAATATCCGTCATGCGCCCGCCCATATTGGCCGGGCCGATGCTGCGCCATTCCAGGTGTTCAAATGCTTTTTCGAATGGCGACCTGGATTTGTCGTTCAAAGCCGCCGGGCTCTCCTGGGGACTTGGCGACGGCGTTGCCGCCAGATCCTGCGCCTGAGCGACTACCCCGCTTTGACCTAGAACGAAAGCTGACAGAAAAACACCGCACAGTGATTTCGACAGAGACATCCTTTTTCTCCCGGATTGATTTTCTGCAACACAAACTGTTAGCTTGCGAAGGCTCGGAACGCGCAAGATTCAATGACGTTCGATCTTCACGAAGTAGAACGCTCAGGCCGGTCTGAGACCGGCCGGAATTTACAGCTTAATGACAAGGCGGAGAGTTTATCATTGAAGTGTGGAATCCAAACCCTCAAGTTATCTCTCCGAAAAGATCGTCGGGCAATTAGATTTCTGGATTTTGCGGGGATGCCCTTGAGCCGCTTCCCATCCCTGAGCTCGTGATCAATTGACCGGCTATTAGGTGGGCTATAAAGTAGAGCCCGCAATCAATCAACAGGAGAATCGAACACTTGCCGCAAAGTAGACATCGAAAAATCGGGAAGGCCAAAAAGCGTCCCAAGAGTTTGTATCCGGCGGGAAAATCAAAACCGCCATCAGGTCGTAACCGTCAGGCCCGTGTGATCGCGATCATCGCTGTGCTGTTGCTGGCTGGGGTTGCGATAGCTTATCTGATCAGCAAACGCGGGGGCACGAGCGCACCCGAAGTTCGCACCGCCTCCGGACTAAAATATTCCGAAACCACAGTCGGTACCGGAGCCACGCCGCAACGCGGGCAAACCGTAACCGTCCATTACACCGGCACTCTGGAAAACGGCAAACAGTTTGACAGTTCGCGCGACCGCGGGGTGCCCTCAAACTTTCGCATCGGCGTGGGCGAAGTTATCAAGGGTTGGGACGAAGGGCTGATGACGATGAAAGTGGGAGGTCGCCGCCGGTTCGTGATCCCGGCCGCCCTCGGTTATGGAGCAGTGGGCCGGCCACCTGATATTCCCGGCAACGCCACGCTCCTCTTCGATGTCGAGTTGCTCGGCGTGAAATAGAACCACAAAACTGTAGAGGCAGGCCGGGTGGCCTGCCTTTCCTTTCTGGGAGCTACGGCCGGTAAAGCGCAGCTGTAATCACCCCAAGCAACAGCTTGTCGACACCTTCAAACAGAATTTGTTTGACCATCAACATGGTCGGCACGG
>JANLZV010000004.1:0-15624 GCA_031366425.1 Pyrinomonadaceae bacterium
CGGAACTGATTGAGCGAGAGGGCATTGTTCCAGCGCCTTATGTTGCCCGCTACCACTGGGTGGCGCTCAGCCGCTTCGACGCCCTCTCTGCGTCCGAATTACAGTCGCTGTTAACCACCGGCTATGAACTGGTGCGTGACAAGCTGCCGAAAAAAGTTAGAGCCGGGCTGGGAGCCCAACGCTAACAAGTCGCCAGCGTCAGGAAAGCATCTCCTGCCCGTTCGGCAAATCACATAAACCTCAGGGGCAGACAATCGTAATCAATAGGGGCTGCCAACGATAGTGCAGGCTGATGCTGAGAGAGAAAGTTTCAGTAATTCACGCCTGTTTATTTTGTCAGGCAAAGCGGGCCCTTCCTCAAGGTTGGAGGCTAACTTCACGAGTTGAGCGAACCTTATACTTCTTAATGACCAACTCAATCACTAATGAGATAGCTGCCACAGCCAGCGTAATCCCGCCGACAATAATAGGAATGAAGATCAATCCGATGGCAGATTGAGCGTCGGCGGCCAAATCGTAATCGTGATGAAAATAAAAAGTAGCAATTAGGTGGGTCAGGGTGGCCAGAACGAAGGTTAGCTTAAATCTGCCAAAGAGAAAGAAAAGGCCAGCGCCTACTAATGGGAGGAGAGAGATCAAATTGAAGGCGCTGAAGAAAAGGAACCCGGAAAGATCAGGAAGATAGGACCAGAACCAATCGGAGCCATGGACTATTGCGCCCGAAATTCTGGACAGATATGGCGTGAAGAAGCCAAGCAGTAATACCAAAATCACCAAAAATACTTTTCCACGTTTCATAAAAATGTTTTCTTATACAACTACAGCAAGCCCTCTTTGGAAAAGTCACGTGACGATGCCGAACTAACTAACCTACTTTGTGTTTCTTAGGTGAGGAGCGAGCAGCTTGCTCCAGCTCCTTTCGATTTGTTGGTATTCAGCCTCACACTTTCCGGCTCTCGCTTTGGGAAGGATTTTCTCCTTGACGAGTCCGGCGTACTTGTCGGGATTCTGGCCATAGATCCCGCAGATGATATTGTAAAAGCGTTGTTGGCTGAGAGAGTGCTCGTCCCAGAATGGGAGGTCATCAATAGTTGTCCCTTCTCCCGGGCCTTCCAAAGCAAAAGATCTGGCGCCATCAAGGGCCGCCTTCTCCCCCGAATCGGTGCCATCCGTCAGAAGGAAGAGCGACAATTGATCAACCGCGTCCTCTTCCTTACCCGTGATTGGAAGATCGAGGACATGCACCAGCGCGTGCCCTAATTCGTGGAAGAAAACAAATACGGTCGCGCCGGCGACGGCGTCGTCCAGCTCGTCTTCAGTGTCCTCCGAGTCACGGAAGATATCGTATAAGCTCTCGAGCAGTTCGAAGCACATGGTGACCCGCTGCTTTTCCGGATCGTAGAAAGCGTTGGCTTGGCCACACTGGCTGAAAGTCAGCGTGATGTCAGAAGGCAAAACAAAGGTGTCATTGAGGTCGGCAACAATACTTTCGAGTACGCGCTCTTTTTTGAGTTCCTCCTGAAAGGCGCGGTACTCCTTCTTCTTAACCGGCAGATATACAACTTTGAACTTTCCCGCAGGCGTCTGGGCAGGCTTTTGCGGTGCATTCGCGAGATGGAGAGGCAAAGGTTGCGCTGACAACAGACACGCGCTGGCAGCTATAACGAATGCGGTGCAAAGTAACTGGGGGATTTTCATCTGATTCCTTTCGCAGGTTTTGGAGTGTAGAACGGAGGTCGAAAATAAACAGGCTTGTTCTCATAAATCTTACTTCATCTTCTGAATAATCGCGTCTGCAAACTCCGCCGTCTTTGCAGTTCCGCCGATGTCACGCGTGCGCACTTTGCCTTCCTCAAAAACTTTGAGCAGGGCGTTTTCAGTCCGATCAGCCGCCGCCCGCTCACCGAGATGTCGCAGCATGAGAATCCCCGATTGCAACAAAGCCGTGGGGTTTGCGATTCCCTGACCGGCAATGTCTGGAGCTGATCCATGCACTGCTTCAAACATCGCGCCTTTCTCGCCGATGTTCGCGCCCGGTACCAGACCGAGTCCGCCAATTAAACCCGCGCAGAGATCTGAAACGATATCTCCGTAAAGATTCTCCAGCAGCATCACGTCAAACTGTTCCGGCCTCATCACCAGTTGCATGCATGCGTTGTCGATAATTTTGTCGTCAGCTTCGATCTTGGGATATTCCCGCGCCACATTTCTGAAGCAGTCGAGGAAGAGCCCATCAGACAGTTTCATGATGTTGGCTTTGTGACCGCAGGTAATTTTCTTGCGGCCCTCCAACACGGCATACTCAAAGGCAAAGCGCGCAATCCTGGTGGAAGCTTTCTCAGTAATGATCTTCAAACTTTCAACTACCCCGGGCACAACTACGTGTTCTAGACCGGCATACAAGCTTTCCGTGTTCTCGCGCACAATCACGAGATTCAGTTCCGGATAACGACAGGGAACATTCGGGAGCGCGCGGATGGGCCGCAGGTTCGCATACAGATCGAGGGCCTTACGCAGACCCACATTGACTGAAGTAAAACCTTTGCCGATCGGCGTCGTGACCGGACCTTTGAGCGCCACTTTGTTTCGCTGGATCGACTCCAACAGGGCCTGGGGCAGCGTTTCGCCAAATTTTTCAAGTGCCTGCGCGCCCGCGTAGTGAGTCTCCCACTCAACTTCCACGCCCGCCGCTTCAATGATGCGCACTACGTTGGCGGCGATTTCCGGTCCAATGCCGTCGCCCGGAATCAGTGTGATACGATGTTGCATTAGTACTTTGGCCTCTGGATTTGATCTTTATTTTCTTCGCGAGGTCTAAGAATACATAGTTCAAAGGCCAAAGACCAAAGGCCCCGGGATCCTCCCCAATAACTGACAACCAGCTACGTCCGGGCAATAAGCACCCTCGGGCTTTGCATTGAAATTTGATGGGCCAACTCCCAAAGACAAGTGAGGTTGTGATCATTGGCGCCGGGGCGATCGGACTCTCGGTGGCGCGCTCGCTTGCGTTGCGAGGCGTGCGCGACGTGCTCGTGATCGAACGTGGCGCGCATACCGGAGCAGAGGCTTCGGCGGCCGCGGCCGGAATGCTTGCGCCCCAGGCTGAAGCCGACTGCGCTGATGATTTTTTTCAACTCTGCCGCCGGAGTCGCGATCAGTATCCAGCCTTCGCCGCCGCTCTGGCAGAGGAAACCGGAATCGATATAGAACTCGACGACACCGGCACGCTTTACCTCGGCCTAACCGAAAACGATGTCATCGAACTCGAACGCCGTTTCGAGTGGCAGACCGAAGCAGGTCTCGTAGTTGAACGGTTGAGCGCCTCGGAGGCACGGAAACTTGAGCCGGCGATCTCTCAGCAAGCGCGCCTGGCCTTGAGATTTCCCTTCGACACCCAAGTCGAAAATCGTTTGCTGGCGAACGCGCTCACTGTTTCCTGTCAACGTATGGGAGTGCAATTCTCCACCGCCACTTCGGCCACTTCCATCAGACGAACCGCTGGAAGAATCACCGGCGTTGAAACTTCGCGAGGATTTGTCGCGACCGCTAACTTGATAATCGCCGCAGGCGCATGGAGTTCACAACTTCTCCTATCAACCGACACCAATCCGGATTTGAATCGGGCCCGGACTGAAGCCAGGGGTTCGAACTACACAGCACCGGACAGTGACTGGCCAAATCTCGGCATCGAACCCGTTCGCGGACAGTTACTTTGCTTTGAAGCCGTTCCGCAGCTAATTGATCACATTATTTATAGCCCGCGAGGATACCTCGTGCCGCGTAAAGATGGACGCCTGCTGGCCGGATCGACTAGTGAATACGCAGGCTTTGATAAGAGTGTGACGGAAGGCGCAACCCAATCCATTCGTGAGGCTGCAGTGGAGATTTCGCCTCGCGTCGGGTCGCTAGCGATGAAGGATGCGTGGACCGGCCTCCGACCGCGTGCCAGCGATGGTTTGCCTGTGATCGGCCCGTGTGCTGAAATTGATGGGCTCTTCTTCGCCTCTGGGCATTACCGCAACGGAATCTTGTTGAGTCCGATTACCGGCGAGCTAATAGCCGCGATCGTAATCGACCGTCTCGTTTCAGATTTGATAGCGCCTTTTTCACCAGACCGTTTCGCGCCGGTCCTCGCAATCTGAGCGCGTTTTAAATTTCGAATGAACTGCCGGATGAAATTGTTACTGAAAAGCTTTGCGTTGATAGCGTTCGTGCTCTGCCTGTCGACTGCGATCAGTGCAGGGGCGCAATCGCGCAACGAAACGAAATCTGTAAACCAACCGCCGGAGAAGCGCACAGCTCTCGATCTCTATCAGGAGGCAAATTCATATCTTGATAAGAAGTATGCTGAATTCAATCAGGCGAAGGTCGCTTACGACAAAGCCCTTGAGACGAAGACTAAACAGGAACAGAAAGACCTAGCCGCAAAGTTTGCCGCCGTGCTGGCGGCGCGCAAAAATTTGCCGAAGAGCGATCTCTTCTATCTCGGCATGCTTTATCACATCGAAAACAATGCTGATGCAGCCCTTGATGCCATGGGCCGTTTTCTGAAGACAGCGAAAGGGAGTAGCAACGCCCAGGTAGCGCGGGCGGTGGTCGTGCTCTACGCCACCCGGAGCGATCGAATTCCGGAAGCTGAGCAAATGGTTGCCGACTACGCCCGTAGTGAGCCGCGCGACCTCATCGAGTGGTTTGGCATGGAGACACTGATCACCGAAGGCCTGAAAAAAGCAAAATCGTATGAGGGCATGCACACTCACGCGCAGGAGATGCTCAAGATCGCAAAATTGGTAGCGACGGACAGGACTTTTCATGCCTTCCGGCGCGACGACCTGTTGTTCAAATCAACGTCGCTGATCGCTGAAGCCGATTCGTCGTTGAATAAAAAAGATGCGGCCATCGCCGTGGTTGAAGATTTACGCCGGATGGCCGTCTCGTTGCCGTCGGGTAATTTATTGCGACTTGCAAACATCAGGATGGCCGGCTTGGATCCGGCAAGTGATCCGCGTGGAGTTTTTAGGTCAAGCGTAGTGTCAGCTCCCTCTTCGCTTCCGGAAATTGTCGGCGCGCAGTGGATCGATCAAACTCCGGTAAAACTGTCCGACTTGCGAGGCCGGGTGGTTTTGCTGGATTTTTGGGCGCCATGGTGTGGTCCATGTCGCCGGATCTTTCCCAAGCTGCAGCAATGGCACGAAAGCTACAAAGATAAAGGCCTGGTCATCATTGGCATGACTAACTATTCAGGCCATGCCGAGGGGCGTAGACTTACGCCCGGCGAAGAGCTCGCCTACTTGCGGACTTTCAAGAAGCAGAATCGGCTGCCATATGGTTTTTTGGTGGCGGATTCGTCGATCAACGATTTGAACTACGGAGTGTTTTCCATTCCAATGTCGTTTCTGATCGACCGTCGCGGGAACGTCAGGTTCATTGCGATGGGCGCGACTGACGCAGAAAACGTAGCGCTTGGTAAGATGTTGCAGACTGTGCTGGCCGAACCGGCGGAACCCGCGACCGGGTCGTCGTCCGAGGAGAAGTGACGGAGCGAATCATGGAATCAAATATAACTCCCTTTACAATCGGCATTTCGTTTCTCGCGGGCATCGTCTCGTTTCTGTCTCCGTGCGTCTTGCCGCTCGTTCCGGGTTACATTTCCCTAATCTCGGGAGTCAGCGTCGACCAGTTGAAGGAAGGCTCAAACAGCCGCAAAGCTGTCATTCTAAATTCACTCGCATTCAACGCTGGTCTTTCGATCATCTTCATCGCACTCGGCACTACAGCCGGGCTCGTTGGCGCTGCGGTGCTCAGTAATCCCTGGGTCCGAATAATTGGCGGCCTGGTAATCATCGCCTTCGGTTTACAACTGATCGGCCTCCTCAAGATTTCCGCGCTTTACAAGGACACGCGTTTTTTTTCGGATGAGAAACCGCGTGGAATGCTTGGCTCGTTGACGTTGGGCTTTGCTTTTGCCGCCGGCTGGACGCCGTGCATTGGTCCAATCCTGGGCGGAATTATTGGCTTGGCCGCGACCTCCGGGGGTTGGCGCAGCGGCTTGGTGCTCTCCTGTTTTTATTCGGCCGGACTCGCTGTGCCGTTCTTGCTGACTGGCCTCGGGATCAACAAATTTCTAAGTTTTTACAGCAACTTTCGCAAACACCTGCACAAGGTTGAAGTGTTTTCCGGAATCATTTTGATTCTGATCGGATTGCTGGTAATGACGAACCGCGTAACCGTGCTGGCGAGTTCATGGTTGGCGAGCGTGATGCCGAACATCGAGTCTAAGTTGAAACTCGGTGAACCGGCGCGCAACCCCCAAGCGGCACCTGCGGCGAACGCGGTAAACGCCAAGGCCGCGCCCGATGTGGAGTTTCGCAAACTTGACGGCGGGAGTTTGCGTTTATCGTCTTTGCGTGGCCGGGTAGTCGTGCTTAATTTCTGGGCCACGTGGTGCATTCCCTGTCGCTCGGAAATTCCCGCGCTCAATGCTATGCAAAAAACGTTGGGTGGCGAAGGCTTGACGATCGTCGGGGTTTCATATGACGACACTGCTGAGTTGATTGCTAATTTTCAAAAAGAACTGAAGCAGGATTACACTGTGGTACTGGGTGGCAACGAAGTCGGCGCCGTATTGCCGGCCTCGCCGCTGCCGACCACTTACATCATCGATCGGCAGGGACGGATCCGCGAAAAATTTATTGGGGAAAGAAGTCAAGCGGCGTTTGAGGCAGTGATCAAACCACTGTTGCTTGAAGCGGCCGCACCCGCGTCTAATTGACTTCGCCCTGGTCCACAGTTGAAGGTTCTCCTCGAAGCAAACGCGTATCGGAGGTAATCATCATGTTCAAAACAATTCTCTTTTTTCTGTTGGCCTTGAGCCTCGCTCCCGTTGCGGCTCACGCGCAAGACGGCCATGAATACTCCCCCATAGTCGAGAAGACCGTAAACTACAAGAATTGGACCCTGACAAATCTAAAAGATGACAAGCCAGTTGAGCTGCGTTCCCTGGTCGAGGGGAAGAAGCTGGTCATGATCGTTTACTTCGCGCCCTGGTGTGGAAACTGGCGCAACGAAGCGCCGATCGCCGCGAAGCTCTATGACAAGTACAAGGCGCAGGGGCTCGAAGTGATCGGGGTGAGCGAGTATGGAACGCGCGACGCAGTTCGGACGTTCTTTGGTCCAGGCGGTGCGCCTTATCCGGTCGTCAGTGAATCTGAAGCCCGCGAAGACCGCGAGAAAACGCCGCACTTTGGTTATCGCCAGGCTACCGGCGATACCCGCCGCTGGGGCTCGCCATGGAATATTTTCCTCGTCCCTTCAGCGCTGGCCAAGACCGGCGACGTGCTTACCGAGAAGGCCTGGATCGTAAACGGCGAATTGATTGAAGCGGAAGCGGATAAGTTCATCGCCGACCATCTCACCCAGAAGTCGGCCGTGATCGAACCTTGCAAGGAATAACCGGGATTTATTAATTGATTAAGACGAGGGCGCATCTCGCGGTGCGCCTTTTTCTTTTGGGCCGCATTTGGTAGTGGGTCAGTTTCGTCACATATGTCCGACAAACTTCAGTTTGTCGAGGCGTTACGACAAGCTGAAGCTTATCGGACATCAAACTGACCCACTACTCGCATTTCCCCGATTTACCATTTCAGGCGTTTCGTTGCTACTATGGCCGACTCTTTTTGCCGCGAATTATCACAACTATGAAACTTCGTCTGCTCTATCATGGCCATTGTTTTGACGGCGTCGCTTCAGCGGCGACTTTTACCCGTTTCTATCACGAACGGATTCACCCGGAAGCTGAAGTCAGTTATCAGGGCCTGCTGCACCGCCCGGGTAACCTGTTTGACCTATCACTTTTTGACGGCGACGAAAACGCAATCGTCGACTTTAAATACGCACCTTCCGAAAAACTGACCTGGTGGTTTGACCATCATGAGTCTGCGTTTCTCACTCCCCAAGACGAAGCGCATTTTCGCGCCGACACGTCGGGAAAAAAGTTTCTAGACTTCACGCGCAAGTCGTGCACTGAGTTTATCGCTGACGTGGCGCGCACCCAGTTTGGGTTCAACGATCAGCCGTTGGCAGGGTTAATTCACTGGGCCCATATCATCGATGGCGCGCTTTATGAATCGCCGGCGCAATGCGTTGAACTCAAAGAGCCGGCTCTGCAGTTGATGCAAGCGATCGAGGCCGACCCGGACGATAACTTTGTCGAAAAGGTAATTCGCGAACTGACGTTGAAACAGCTGGATGAAGTCGCCACCAGCGAAGAAGTGCAGCGCCGCTTTGAACCGATCCTCAAACAACATTTGGAAACGCTGGAAACTGTTCGTCGCAAAGCTGTGTTCGCGAATGGTGTGGTTGAGTTTGATCTCGTCGAGGAAGGCTATGAAGGCTTTAACAAGTTCATTCCTTACTACCTGTATCCCGACGCTTCGTACACAGTTGCGCTAACCAGGGGCGCGCAACGGACCAAGATTTCTGTCGGATCAAATCCCTGGGCGCCGCGACCACGCATTCACAACATCGC
Organism: Pyrinomonadaceae bacterium; assembly: GCA_031366425.1. Lineage (GTDB taxonomy): Bacteria > Acidobacteriota > Blastocatellia > Pyrinomonadales > Pyrinomonadaceae > PSRF01. Next base: position 8,528 of record JANLZV010000004.1, read on the forward strand.
CAAAATCTGCGAACGCTACGGCGGCGGCGGTCACGCCGTGGTTGGCGCGATTTCCTTAAGGCCGGATCAAGTTGAAAAGGGACGGTCAGCAATGCGCGAGATCGTGGCGGAGCTCGGAGCAACATCTTAAGAAATTCCGTTCGGTATTTCCGAACCTGTCACTGCCCTCGCGGTGTCTTGCCTAAGTTTTATCTTACCGCTCAAGTCCCCAACCTCTTTTCGTCTCGTCTCTTCTTAGTCTCTCGGTCCGCTGGAGCTGAGTCCCTCTGCCCTCTTTCCCTCTGCCCTCTGGCCCTCTGGCCCTCTGGCCCTCTGAATACCTGCTACACAGGTGTATACCTCCTTACCATCTGATCTCGTTACAATAACCAATAAAACTCCTCTACAAGAGAATTTGCTAGATTTGATGGATACAGCGTATCCACTATCCCCAAAAATCCAATGGGCTCCCTGAGCACGATAAGTTTCATTATTTCTTCAGTTAGCCGCTACTTGGGGCGTTATGCCCCTGTGGCACGGGCATTGATAATGAACTAAGTGAATAATTGAATGTTTCGACTGTCGAACCCGACTACAGGCGGAAATAAAACTCGCACCCCAGGGAGATTTACCATGATGAATTTACTTTCGGCAGCCACCGCCACGCCGAAATACGCTTTTCAAACAACAGATCTCGCCAACGCGCTGATGCACAAGCTCTCTCCAGAGCTCATCAACACCATCAATTCGCTCGGCGTTGAGCAACGATATTCAGTGATGGAAAACTATCCAGACTTCCTCGCGGGTAAGCCGATGCAGGCGACCAGCTCCACTACTGATCTCGGAGTTAGCGCCACCAAACGCTGCATCGAACAGTGGCAGGGTGATCCAACCCAGATCGGACTACTGATCGCCGCTACCAACACGCCCGACCAGATGCTTCCATGCCTCGCTTCTGAAGTCATCGGCCAAACTCACGGCCTGTTATCACGTTCTATTCGAACAGTCAGCATGCAAGCTCAGGGCTGTTCCGTTCTCTTGAAGTCGATCGAAGTTGCGCAGTGGTACCTGGCCGCAAACCCGGGAAAGATGGCTATGGTTCTGATGGCGGAGGCGCACACGCCCTATGTAGCACCGCTCTTAAGAGATGAGTACAACGGTTTTCGAGAAATCCTGCGACTGCGAAAGGAGCAGAAAGTAGATGAGGCCCAGTTTGAACAGAAGAGGCTGGATACCACCTTCGTCATTCAATCCATGTTGTTTGGCGACGGTGCAGTAGCGCTGCTGGTGGGCGCCGAAGAAGGAAAACCCAGCTTTGGACCAATCTCCCACTTAACCAATGAAGAGACTGAAGACGTCAATCTTCTCACCATGAACAGCAGCAGTAGCCATCCATTCCTGAAGGGCCGGCCACAGTATTTCATGCGACCGGCGGTGCCGGCGCGCGGCGCCCACTATGCGGTTTCCACCGTCAGGAGCGTGTTGGAACATCCGGATTCGCCGGTTTCGACTTTGAGTCAGGTGGACAACTGCCTAATTCATACCGGCAGTAAAAAGATTCTTGATGGTGTTTGTTCGCAGCTGAAACTCGAACGAGATTCGGCGAAGGTGCACGGCTCTTATGAAGTATTAAAAAACTACGGCAACCTCTCGAGCGCTTCGACCGGCTTCATGCTGGCTGAGAAGAACGAGTGGACCGGGCCCGCGATGGTTGTCGGTTTTGGCGTCGGCTTTACTGCCAGCGCTGGAATTATGAATTACAACTAGGGTTTGCCGGGAAAACGACGCGCCTCACTTTTAGGAGTTAAGCCGCAGCGTTTTCCAGGGCGGGTTCGTTGGCGATAACATTGGTGATTGTTTGACTTATTTGGTCGAAGTCAAACGGCTTGCCAATGATGCCGTTAACGAGCCCGTCTTCTCCTGTCGGTGGTCGCGTGCCCGTTCCATATCCTGTCACTAGCACCACACTCATCTCAGGCCAACGCTTGCGAATCTCGCGGCTGGTTTCCCACCCATCCATTTCAGGCATAGCCAAATCCGTAAACACCAGGTCACAAGGCTCTAAGGCGAGCGACTGCAGAGCGCTCTGTCCCCCGCTAGCCAGCACCACTCGGTGCCCCATCGATTCCAACATTTCGGCCAGCGTCTCTCTTACAGTTGGTTCATCGTCGACGACAAGGATCGAAAGTGAAGGCACTTCGATTGGTTTCACCGGCACTTCGAGAGTTTCCGACTTCGCCTCAGCGCCCGGCAGGTCGATCGTAAAAATTGTCCCGGCGCCGACATCAGACGTGACTCGGATTGAACCTTCGTGCCGTTCAATAATGCTGTAACTCACCGACAGGCCAAGGCCCGTCCCCTGGGCCCCTTTCGTTGAAAAGAAAGGGTCGAAGATTTTTTGGCGAACGTCCTCGGGCATGCCCGTGCCGTTGTCGGAAAACTGCAACCGCAAGCGACCATCGAAACGCGCACAACTGATTTCCAGTTTGCCGCCTTCAGGCATCGCGTCGACCGCATTCACGATTAGATTGACGAAGACCTCGCGCAATTCCGACGCGCTCCCAAACGTAAACTGTTCACATTCAGCTTCGAGCGTTACGTCGTAATCGAGACCTCGCAGGCGGGCTTCGTTCTGCCAACGCGTGCGGGTGATCTCGACCGCATCGTTCAACAACCCGGAGACGTCAAGCAGTTCAAATTCCTTCGCGGGTGACTTGCGGGCGAAGGTCTGAATCCTGCGGACAGTGGCCGCAGCATCTTCGGCAGCTGTCTGAATGATTTCGAGATTTCGGACCACCGCTTCATCCTGTGTTTGGCGACGAATCAATTGAGCGCGACCCAGAATGGCAGCGAGGGAGTTGTTGAAATCGTGGGCGACACCCGACGCAAGTTGGCCCAGGGCGCGCAACTTGTCAGCCCGCGCGGCGCGTTCGCGTTCCTCCTTTTGCTCGGTGATGTCGCGCGCGATTCCCAGCACACCCGTCGTCCGTCCTTCAACCACGAGCGGCGAATTATCCACGCGCGCATAACGCAAGGTTCCGTCGGCCGAAAGGAAACGCATTTCATACGTTTGGGCCTCGCCCATTAACGCCAGCTCAAGTTTGGCCGCAATCGTGCCGCGGTCTGCTTCGTAAACAAGATCCGGCAGATAGCGTCCGATAAACTCTTCGCGCTTGAGTCCGAGGGCCAACAAGGTGGCGTTATTACACCACTTGAAACAACCGTCTGTATCGACGGCATAGATCGACTCGCGCGCGCTTTCCAAAATGTTTGTGAGCAGCGATTGATGCTCCCGCGCTACGGCCTGCACACTCCGCAGTTCTGACAGATCGCGGGCCGTGCAAACCGCGGCGATCACCGCTCCGGCCTTGTCCAACACCGGTTCAATTGAAACCAGAATCGGCCGGTTGAGACGGTCTGGAGTAACCTCGATGGTCACACTTCGGCCTTCACTGATTGCCTTCTCCACTGCGCAGGTCGAAGCTTCCGAACTCGTGCGCAGCACATCGCAACATTGGCGGCCGAGCAAAGCACGCGGGTTGGAAGCTTCCATTGCAGCGCCAGCTGTATTCACTCGCTTGAGATGGCCCGCGCGATCGAAAATGAAGATGCCATCCGACATCGAGTCAAAAGTCGTTTCCCATTCGGACTTTCCTTTGGCCACCATTTCAAACAGTTCGGCTTGGGCCATGCCGATTGCCAAACACTCAGCCACGCTGTGGACCAACGACAGTTCATCTTCGGTCCAATCACGCAACCGATCGGTCTGATGGATACAGATGACGCCACGGAAACGGCCTTTCACGATCAGCGGATAGTCTATCTGCGACCGCAGGCCTACCTTCTCAGCGTGTTCTCTGACCGCGGCGCTAAACTCCGCCGGCTCTTCCGTGTAGCTCAGCGAGTCGCTGATTACGAGCGGGTTGGCCAGTCGCAAGAGGTGGCGGCCGATCGGATCTTCGTAACTTACGTGAAATGAACTAATGCTTTCACAGCCCCGCGCGACATATTCATGCTCGACTTTCGAGATCGGATCCTCCGGATCGTAGAGATGAATGTGAACGCGCGAAGCGTCGATGGCGAGGCCGAGTTCGCGAGTGGCCGTGCTCAAGACTTCCGGCAGACTCAACGATGCGCGGATGGCTCTGGTGACGTTGTTAACCAGCACCTCGCGTTTCGAAGTGGCTTCAGCCTTCTGATAGAGCTCCGCTTGCCGAATCGCGATCCCAGTCTGATCCGCAACCCCTTTCGCGAGCGCAATGTCGGATTCGCTCCACTGCCGCAATTCTCGCGTAGTGGAGAGTGCAAATGCCGCGGTTACTTCGTCGCCAACTCTGATGGCGACATACATGATCGAGCGAACGTCCGCTTTTGAGAGGATGCGCTGATAGATATCGGCAATACGCACGTCGTGTGCGGCGTCGTTAAAACAAAGGACGCCCTTTTCATCGAGCGAGTCGATGAGTGCTCGTAAGTCGGCAAGGGCAAAGTGGGCGGCGGCCGGCAGAATGCCATCGGCGTGATACTCGGCCACGTTGCGCGCTCGGTTCCCAACGTCGTCCTTGACGAACAAAGAACAGCGGTCAGCCTTTAGATATGAGCCCAACTCGCGCACTGCAGCTGCGAACACTTCTGAGCTATCCAATGAACATCGAACCGCCTGCGAGATGCGATGCGTCATCGCCTCGCGTTGCGACTGTTGAGCCAGAACCGCTTCCGAAGTTTTTCGCTCCGTTAGATCGCGGCCCACGCCCTGCACTCCAATGGGTTTGCCATCCTGAAAAATCAGGCGCGTACTAACTTCCAGACGGACGCGGTCATCGTTTTTGGTAAGGATCTCAAGCTCGTATACGGTGGGCGTCAATTCGTTTGTCTTGCGAGTCATCATCTGGCGAGCCACCGCGACATAGTCAGGCGCGAGCACATCTATGATGTTCATGTTCGCAGCTTCTGCGCGGCTGTAACCCGTCAAGATTTCGCCGCTACGATTGAATGAAGTGAAGTTTCCCAGAAGATCGTGAGTGTAAATAATGTCGTTCGCGTTTTCGAAAAGTTCGCGATACCGGTGTTCGTTTTCCTGTAGAGCTTTCTCGGCTTTGCGGCTCTCAGTGATGTCCACGGCCACACCAATTACTCCGACGACATTACCGGTTTCGTCGGTAAGTGGAGAATAGCGAGTTTGGAACGTGACGTCGGCAACCGCGACGGCACTGGAAAACGTCTCGCCCGCCATCGTGCGCTGAACATTTTCGATGACCGAGGCGTTCTCGCGATAGACCTCAAACACGCTTTGGCCAACTAGTTCACCCGGCCGCATACCCATCGCCTTGAGCCCTTCACCTTCCAACAACGTGAAGATTCCGTCCTGATCGAGGGCAAACAAAACTAACGATGCGCTTCCCACTACAGTCTGCAGCCTGGCTTCTGTTTGCTTCAGCGACTCACGAACCCGTGTGCGATCGGTCACGTCGCGAATGACGGCTCGAACTGCAGGCTCCCCACGAAAACTAAACGGCATCCCGGTAACTTCAACGTCAATAACTTCTCCATCAAGCTTGACATGCTTTTGCCGGCTCAGCGATTCCGACATCCCCTGGCCCTGAATCACCTGAATTCTTTCCCTTACCAACTCTCGATAATCGGGATGGACCACATCGAGCACTTGACGGCCCAGGAGTTCGGCGGCACTGTCGGCCCCCCAGAGTCGAACTGCCGCCGGATTAACATAGACATACTTGCCGCCGCTTTGGACCACGATCGCGTCGGGGGAAAGTTCAACCAACTGGCGATAACGTTCTTCACTTTCGCGCAGAGCATCTTCCGCCAATTTCTGATCGGTAATGTCTCGCACGACCCCGCGGATGCCGATCGGCTGTTGGTGACGATCCCGCATGATTGTGATCACGCCTTCAAGGTAACGCCCTCCGCCATCGGCATCGCTGACGTAGTAAGTTGAACGTAACGGTGAGTCGCTAACAGCCTGGCGAGTAGCCTCTATGTCTCGACCTGCGGCGGCCTCACCAATCAAGCTGCTCAGATGACTGCCGAGAATCTCGTCGACTGGCCTCCCGAAAAAGCGGGCCCCGGCCGCATTGATGCTCCTGATATATCCATCAAGGTCGCGCGTATAAATGATGTCGGCTGCCTGCTCGACGATTTCCCGATAGTGCTTTTCGACCCGACTGCGTTCGGCCAGTCTGGCGACCTTGACCAGCAGCTCTTCGTAGCGAAACGGGATGGCTAGGTAATCGTCGGCTCCGGCGGCGAGACCGTCGAGACTGTCCTGCGAATCGTTGCGTTGGCCGCTCATTAGCAGCACGGGGATGGCAGATGTTTGGGGATTTCTCTTGATGAGTTTGCAGAGTTCGATTCCGTCGACCCCCGGCATCACTACATCGCTGATTACCAGATCAGGATCAAACGAACAAAGCAATTCCAGCGCGCCGTTGCCATCGCGGGCGGATGCGACTTCATAGCCTTCCTGCTGAAGCAGTTCGACTATGAACGCGCATACTTTCTCATCGTCGTCGGCGATTAGGACGCGACACTTTTCTAGTGGAGCTTGAATCATCGGTTGTCCGAGGGGCAAATCAGTCCATCACATTAGCTTTATCGGCGAGGCAGCCAATGCCCGCAAGCTGAAAAACAAAGACCTTTTAGACTGATTGTCCGAAAGCAGGTGTGGGAATTGCGGCTTAGGTGCTCACCGCAGACGGGAGTATAACAAAGTTGGCAGTGCTTGTCATTCGTTAAGTAATGTGAAAATGCTCAGGATTTTGCATTTTCGCCACCGGTAAGCCTGAAATAACCGGTTAAGGTCGCCTCGTCGCGGGCACTTGTCCAGAGGGAGTGCGGGCGAAATAACCGGGCCGGTAGGTGAGCTTGAGACTCTGTTTTCGCAGCTCCGGTTCGATTACTTCGATTTGAATCTTCCGATATGACCCATCTCGCGCCTTGTTCGAAGGCGAATACGCCAAAAGATATTGTTCGCGCAGGTCGCGCTGAATTTGCGCGAAGGCGCTGCGGAGTTCCCTTTCGTTCTGCGGGAAATAAGCCCTGCCGCCAGTGAGTTCGGCGATCTTCTTTAGCGAGCCCATTTCGACTCCGCCTTCGTAGCT
>JANLZV010000005.1:0-8396 GCA_031366425.1 Pyrinomonadaceae bacterium
CCTCGGCCTCGAACCTTCGAGAATATCAGTATCCGGCAGCATGAAATTTGATGCGGGTACAACGCCCGCTACTGATGCACTGACGACGCAGTTTCGAAAACGTTTCGCGCTCAACGATCCGTCTCAACTAATTCTCGCTGCCAGTACGCACGCTTCCGAAGAGCGCGTGGTGCTTAACGCGCTCAAACATCTCGCAACCAACTATGCCTACAATCCGCGGCTGGTGATCGCCCCTCGTCACCCGGAGCGCTTCAAGGAAGCGGCCGAAGCAATCGCTGCATCGGGATTGCGTTGGACCACGAGGACGGCGCCGCCAAATGCGAGTGACGCAGACTCCCGAGTCATCCTGCTTGATAGCATTGGTGAACTTGCCGCAATCTATCCCCTGGCTTCGATTGTTTTTGTCGGAGGCAGCATCGCGAAGACGGGTGGACACAACATTCTTGAGCCCGCGGCGGCCGGGGCCGCAGTAATCACCGGCGCGTACACGCATAACTTCAAACAGATTGTTGAGACTTTCGTCAGAGCGGATGCAGTGATTCAGCTCGCGTTGGGCTCCGACTCCGAAGCAAGTGCCGAACTTTCGCGAGTGTTATCGGAACTGCTTGCTGACCCAGCGCGACGAACGGAACTCGGCACTCGAGCGAAGAAATTAGTGGAACAGAATCGAGGCGCTACCGAGCGAACCCTGGATTTGTTGAGTTCAATCCTCGAAGCGCCAAGACTGCAAGGTTGAAGATAAGCCGCAACAGAGTAGACCAAGCGCCGCAGCACGTGTCTCTAAGATGAGCTTCTCCGGTTCACCCATCATGATTCCGCTCAGCGCAATTTATCGCGCGATCACTCATGCCAGGCTGGCGGCTTACGGCCGAGGCCTGCTGCAGATCGCCAAGCTCCCGGCGACCGTAATCAGCGTCGGTAATCTCACCACCGGCGGCACCGGCAAGACACCGCTCGTTGAGTGGGTTTGCCGCCAGCTCGCTCAAGACGGACTTCGAGTTTGTGTTCTGACTCGGGGCTATGGCCGGACCAATCCGAAATCACAAGTGGTAGTTTCAGACGGCACGCGCGTTCTCGCCGAACAGCCAGAGTCGGGAGATGAGCCTTACCTGCTCGCGCAAAATCTGATCGGGTTAGCTGCAGTAGTTTGTAATTCAGATCGGCGTGCGGCTGGTGATTGGGCCAGCAAGAACCTCGGAACGCAGGTGTTTGTGCTGGACGATGGATTTCAGCACCTGCGAGTTGCGCGTGATCTGAATATCGCCGTCATCGACGCGACCGATCCCTGGGGCGGCGGCGCTTTGCTCCCAAAAGGCAGATTGAGAGAACCAGCGAAGGGCCTCGGGCGGGCCGACTGCGTAGTCTTAACGCGAACGGATCAGGCGGAAGAGTTGAGCCGATTGATCGCTGCAGTTGAGAAAAACGCCGTCGGCGTTCCCGTGTTCACTTCGCGGATGGTCACGACCAGGATCCGGAACCTCGTCGGAGATTGGATTGAAACTCCCTCGCAACCAATCGGGGCATTCTGCGGCGTCGGCAATTCACAGTCGTTTTTCAATCACCTGCGTCGTGAAGGACACGAGCTCGCGTTTACTCGCGCGTATGCCGATCATCATGTTTTTGAACAGACAGATATTGATGAAGTCGTGCGAGCCGCCGCAGCCAACGGCGCCAAAGGCCTGATCACGACCGCGAAAGACGCAACCAAACTCGGAAGGTTGAAGCTGAAGCTGCCTTGCTACGTTTTGGAAATTGAGATCTCGATTGATGATGAGGCTCGATTGTTGGGCCTGATCCGCGGAGTAATTGCCGCCGCTCGATGAGTGTTACTGCAACTCAACCGAGGCTTTAAAGCGCGGTTGCGAAAACCCATAAAACTGAAAACTACTGATCGCCGGGCGGAGTAGCGCCTGGAGCGGGTGCGACAGGCTTTGGCGCCGGCGTTCTGTTTGCGGTTGGCGATTTCGTCGCTGCCGGTATTGGCGGTGGCGGCGGCTCCTCGGTTACGGTTCGGCTTGGAACCGGCGTCGGTAAAGGCGGATTCTTGCGCGAGTTTGAATTGTCGTTGGTATTCGCATCCGCGTTTGGGTCGAGCGGATTGTCTGCAGGACGATCTGCAGGCGACGGAGACGGCGAAGCATCCACGCTGACGCTCGGCGTCTCAACCGGAGCGGTCACGCCACCGACAGGAATGCCTGATTCGCTTTGGCCCGTGGCCGGCGAAGCTGATTCGACGGGCTGGCTGTTTGGATCAGCGGCCAAAGCCGAGCCGGGCTGCACTCCGTCAGCCGGTTGCGAGCTGCGCGTGAGGGCGTAAATCACTCCAAAGATCACCAGCAACCCAATCGCTGACGGGATCAGAATTTTCCACGGATTGAAACTTGAAGCCGTCGTGATTGTCGCAGCTGTCGCACTCGACACTTGGGGCGGCACCATCGGCGTCGTATAACGCTTTCGAACTAAGGTTTCCTCGTCCCGCTCGTCAAACGCCGGAGCCGACGGTTCCTCAGCAACGACAATCTTCTTATGAGTGGCCGACGATGAAACGGAGGCCGGCTCCATTCCAGCCGCAATCGTAAAGTCTTCAACCAACTCGCCGACAGTCTGGTAGCGATCTTCCGGTCGCTTTTCCAGCGCCCGCGCTACCACGCGTCCTATGGCCTGCGGCACATCGCTGCGCTCCTGCAACACTGACGGCGCGGGTTCCTGCAAATGCTTCAACATGATCGCGGTCGGAGATTCGCCGACGAACGGCACATGCCCGACCAGCAATTCGTAAAGGATTACTCCAAGTGAATAAATGTCGGAACGAGCGTCGATATCGGGCGACTGCGAACACTGTTCGGGCGACATGTATTGCGGCGTGCCGATCACCAGATCCGGTGCGGTCAAGCCGGGATCGTAGGCACCATCGGCTTCCTTGATCTTGGCGATACCAAAGTCGAGCACTTTCGCGTAGTCAGTGCCCGAGCTGCTTAGCAACATGATGTTGTCGCTCTTCAAATCTCTATGGAGCACGCCTTCGCCGTGTGCCGCATCCAGCGCACCTCCAACCTGCCGCAGGATCTCCACCGCGCGAGGCAGCGCCATTGGCCCGTCCTCGCGAATGATCTCTTTAAGCGTCTTGCCGTCAAGATACTCCATCACCAAAAACACGACGCCGTCTTCAGCCTCGCCAAAATCGGTGACACTTAATGCGTGCGGGTGTGAAATTTTGGAAGCCGCGCGGGCCTCGCGCGAAAAGCGCGCCACGATCTTTTCGTCCGCCGCCAGCGAGGGCCGCAAAACTTTCACGGCGACGGTCTTATCCATCAACACGTGAGTGCCGCGGTAAACGGTGCCCATGCCCCCTTCGCTGAGGCGACTGTCAATGCGGTATTTTCCGGCGAGGGTTTTGCCAAGCAAAGAGTCGCCGATTTTCTCGAGAGCCACGCCGTCGGAGGGACACAAGGTGTTTGTGTCGGGATATTGAGTTCCGCACTTCGGACAAGTTTTCATCGAGCGATCAAGCCCTCGCTAAAGTGTCAGACAGACGTTGCTGCCGGTAATTGGTGTGATTCAAGACTCGATTCTGAACCACTTCGATCGGGAGAATGTTTCCTTGGGAGAATATCGTCAGCGTATCACAGAGGTTAAGACGGCAGCAAAGAGTTGCTTGATAAAAGCGGAATGCGAGCGAGTTCCGGCGGAACCACGCTCGCATTTTCCGAGTACAGTAGAATTATCGTCGGACTAGGTCTTAACGAAAACGATCACGAGCGCGAACAAAACCAACGATTCGATCAGCGCCAGGCCGAGGATCATCATCGTCTGAATTTTCGCCGCTGCTCCAGGATTACGGGCCGCGCCTTCACACGCCGCCGCGCCAATGCGCGATTGTCCAAGCGCGCCGCCAACCACCGCAATCGCAAAGCCGACGCCCGCGGCAATCGCCTTCAAGCCCGCATTATGATCGACGGCGGGCTCCGCGCCCTGCGCCAAAACCGGCATCGCGCTCATTAGCACTCCGACGACGGCAAAAAATAGTAAATTGAGTTTTCTCATTCGGTTCTCCTGCTGAGGCCGGGCCTCCTGGCTGGGATGCGTATTCGTGAAACACTCGCGGAATGGCTGGCTATTATTATTTCGCCTGCATCCGGTATCCACCGCCCCTCGAACAACGGCGCTCCTGCGAGACAGACACTGCTTCGCGCTTGCGAAGCCTTTGACCAATTATGTTGCCGACTTCCCTCTCGTGTTTACATCCCTTGATGAATCCTACGCGTCAACGTGCGCGAGCGCGTTTGCCTGCGCCGCTCGTTCGCGTGCTTTGGTAATTCGAAACTATGCTGCCAAACCTGTGACTTCCTCACCCGTTGTCACGTGATCATGATCGTCTGCGTGTTCGGCATGCGCGGAGTGCTCGTCATGCGGAGCATGCGAAACTTCGCTCAAATAAAGTTGCGATAGCAAGATGAAAACAAACGTCTGGATAAAAGCTACGAAAACTCCGAGCGGCATCAGCAAGACCGGGACCACCCAATGAGTGACGGCCGGATAGAGACCCGCTACCGTGCTCACCACTTGCTCGTCAGCAAAAATGTTTCCGAAGAGACGAATTCCCAGTGCGAACGGGCGAATGAAGTTACTGATCAATTCGATTGGAAAAATCAACGGGGCAATCCACCAGATTGGTCCAGCCAAATGTTTGAGGTGTCCAAATAGTCCGTTCTCTTTGATGCCGACCCAGTTGTAGTAAAGAAACGAAGAGATGCCGAGCGCAAAGGTCACGCTGGTCGCGGCCGTGGGTGACATGAAGAGCGGAAACTGGCCCATCAAATTCGAAACCAGGATTAGCACCGCAAAGGTCAGTACGACCGGAAAGTATTGCAAGCCGTGTGGGCCAATAATGTCTTCCACCATGCTACGGACCGCGAGCACTCCGACTTCCAGTGTCTGCTGTCCAGGCCCCGGTTCTTCAGTTGAGAGTTGGCCCTTCAGAATCCAAACGATCGCCACGCTGAGAATGCACGCGATCACAAACATCACCGTGTACCAGGGAATCGCGTTCTCCGGAGTGTACGGCCCAAATACCGCATCGGGCGTAGTGTGAAACTTGGCAAAGAACCAACTCCAGGCAGGATGCGTGTAGGCCATCTCGAAGCGGTACGCATACTCGCCAAAGTAGTGGTTAACCAACTCAACGATGAGCGGCGTATGATGCGCAGACTGTTCATGCGCCGGCGCGGCGTGCTCCGCAGCTTTGGCGGTTTCGAGCAACCAATACATTAACTAATTTCCTCTCGATGAATGATCGCGAAATAAAATTCCCTTGACGCTTCAGCAAACAACGCCACCACGAAACTACAAAGTCCGGCAATTGTGGCAATCAACGACACCGCGTTCAATTTGTAGGCGACGAGGACCACGGCGGCGATCACAAAATAGCGAAGGATGTAATTAACAAGGGTGATTCGCGGCTTAGCGCCTTGAGCGACTACCTTGAAAGCCGCTGTTGTCGAACTGATTAGCCAATAATGATTCAGCAACGACAGTCCGCCGCCGAGCAGTAGTCCGGTCGTCGTCCGCCATTCGGTAAAAATCAGGCTCGCCACCACTGCCGCGCCGACGGCGAGGGCCATCGAACGGAAAATGCGGCCATCGATCTCAGCGCTAACGACCGCACGACCTGCCGGCGTTTCCGCGGGCATACTCGTCCCTGCATTGTTTGGAGCATCGTTTGGAGCATTGTTTGGAAGTTCGTTCATTGCTAAAGCTGGTGATTTTACACGGGAAATCGTCACACTGTCGAGGCGAGACTCTCTTACAACTTTGAAGTCAATCTAACGAACTGGTAAAAGCCGATCACTGCCCCGAGCACAATTCCGCCCACCAGCAGGTATGGCTTTGTCCCTAACCAGCGATCAAAGAACCAGCCGGCCGCGCAAAGTGAAATTACTGAAGCAAACAGCGTAATCGCAGCGCCATAAGCGATTCCACTCTTCTCGTTGATTTCTCCGTTGTCGGGATCCGCCGGCACAGTTAACAACTTTCCTAAGCTTAAGAGACTTGGTGAGTCGCAGTTACCACGATTCTCGCCTTAAGTAATTCTTTGGCAGCTCATACAACATCGCGCGGCTGGAGTGACGCATGGAGTCGTGGATAAAACAGACGTGGGTACACCAACATGCTTTGCCGCCATCGATAGCGTTCAATTCCACAGTTCGCTCATGCGCCTCCCAAAGTGCGCCGAAGTCATAGTCGTAGTCGGCGAGCGTCGCAAATTTTTCACGCAACTCACACGCGCGCACGTCGCCGTTGTAATCGATGACTGCCGTCGTTTCCCCCGCCGTGCAGGGAAAAGGCCAGGCGGTAGGAGCGCCGAAGTTGGCGTGCTGGGTGCGGTAGTGAGTGGTGATCGCACCCACATAAGCTACGTTTTTGACGAAGCGGCGGCTGGCGTCGTCCTGGCCGAACATGCGATCACCATATCGCTTCGTCAGTTTGGAAATGTATTCGTACATTTGCGGCAGTACGTCAGGCGGTACCTGCTTGATTTGGTCACCGACCAGAGTCTCGCCGCGAATGATGTTGAAGTACTGACCGTCGAGCTTAAAATTGTTCCACATGTATTCACCGAGTTTTTCGATCTCGGTGTAATTGTCAGCGCAGACAACGGTGTTGACGTTGAGCCTGAAGCGATCCGCAAACTTTGTCTTCAAAGGATAGAGCGCCGTGATGCACTCGAGTGCTTTCCCCCAATTCCCCGGCACGCCGCGAATCGAATCGTGAGTTTCGCCGTAACCGTCGAGTGCAATATTCAGGTAGAGGTGGAGCGCGGGATTACTACTCAATGCCTGGTCCACGATTTCAAAGACGCGCGACTTGATGAGTCCATTCGTCGGGATAATGAGGCGATCGACGTGGTTATTCGTGACGAATGTTTGAATGATCTCTGAACAATCCCTCCGAAGCGTCGGTTCGCCACCTGATAACCAGAGGTCAGTGATCGCCGGCATCGTCTGCGAAATCCTGGCAATTTCGGCGAAGCTCATATCACCGGGCTGATTAAGTTCTTCGTGATAAAAGCAGGTCTTGCAGAATGCGTTGCAACGCGAAGTCACAAAAAGGATTACGGTGCCCAGATGTTTTTCGCGCTTAGTGGTGCGCAGGAGTTGAATCAGTTGTACGGCTTTGTTAGGCATTCTGTGGGACCGGCATTCCTGCCTGTCTTCGTTTAGACTTCGAACATCGATGGCCCGACAAGAATGTCTGGCCTACTCTTCGCGCCCGATGATGACAGCTTCATCAGGTGATTTCAAATCGTAGGTGATTCCCCGCCAGCTGATACGTCGCGAACCGGCAGCAGTGATCGCGTTTGCCAGATAAAGGGCCGAAGCCAAGGGCCAAAGAAATAGATGTGCGGCAACGCTATCTAAGGGCCGACGTTCGTATGCGGACAGGGAAACCGCCACTGCGCCCAGCCGAATGTAAGCCTTCGCTGCGCCCAGAACGAAGATTGACAGCAACATCAGGAGCGGGAACGCATAGTCGAGCCCTAAGATAATCCGCGCGGTGACGAGCGCGACGCCGCCAAAGAACACCGAACAAAACAGCAGGCTGCCTATCAGCAGCGGTTTCCACAAGTGTGGAGCGTAGGCCCGAGTAATCTTCAGCTGCCGGTTGGTAAATTCAAACAACTCTTTCGTGCGGCAGTGATCGAATGAGGCAACCAGGCACGCCGGGACGAAGTGGATCGGCAGTTTCGCCTCCTGCAACACGCGCGTGAGCGTGAAATCGTCCGACACAGATCCGCGCCAGCGTTCGGCTACACGCAGTTTCTCGAAGGTCGACTTGCGTATGGCGGTTGATCCGCCCCAGCAAAAGTTCCGGTCGCGGCGCGCGCCCAGGGCTGAAGCAATCGAAGCATTCCAGACCGCGCGGAGTTGAGACGCGAACCCGCCCTCTTCCGGAACGAACCAACGATAGCCGGTAGCCGCGCCGACTGTCTCATCGCTCAAGGGCGCGACGAGGGACCTTAGCCAACGCTCGTGTGGCCGCGCATCGGTGTCCACAAACACCAACACTTCGCACCGCTGGTCCACACGCAAAACGGCCTCGCGAAGGTTGTGCACTTTCTGCCCGCCCACCTGGGCTGGACCGGCCACTACACGTTTCGAATCTGGATAAGCCAGCTCATGCCAAGACAAGTCTGCGATCTGCTCACGCACTGTCTCGATGACACTCAGCGCCGGATCGTCCGCTTTGTCAGTTACAAAAATGACCTCGTAGTGGGGATAGCCCTGGTGGAATAGTGTCGAGATGTTTTCCTCGAAGCCTTCGTCGAGGCCACGGCACGGCGCGATTACGGAAACGAAGGGCGTGAAGTCGGGCAAGGGACTGGCGAGTTCGCGGCG
>JANLZV010000077.1:0-3110 GCA_031366425.1 Pyrinomonadaceae bacterium
CGAAACCGTCTGGCGGCAGGGCGACAAATACAAAGTTCCGCGCGTCGTCTTCTGCAACAAGAATCCGGGTCTTCGGCGCGGTCTTTCGGCCACCGTCGGTGACGAAATTAGGCGCGGCTAAACTCAGCCAGGGCGGCGTGAACGGCAGCAGTTTCCCGCTCCAGGGCGGCGAAGGTTCGGTCGGTGTGTTCATAGTTTTGCGCAAGGGCCTGCGCTTCGAGCTGGTGCGTGAAATGGTGCGCATCCTTCGCGCCGAAAACGCCAAGCGAACTCAGCAGCGCATGGGCAGAAGTGGCGAGGTCGCCGCCGTTTCTATTCGCAATAGAGCCGCGGATATCGTCGAGGAGTCGCGGCGTGTTTTCGTGGAAAAGCGCGATCAAGCTCGCCATTAACTCCTCGTCTCCTTCGAGCTCCTCGAGGAGTTTTTCACGACTGAAAATGGGCAGCGCTCCGGCTTTATCGTTCTCGTCGTTGTCGTCGTCCCTCATCTCTTCGACATCGGGAATCGAAGACGAGGTGGATTTCGCGGTTCGATTCACCAAGGCAATAAGCTCCGCTTTGTCCAACGGCTTGGAAATGTAATCGTCCATCCCCGCGTCTATGCATTTTTGGCGATCTCCCTGAAGAGCATTCGCCGTCATTGCCACGATCACCGTATGCCTTGATGTGCTGCCTTCGCGTCGACGGATTTCCGCGGTCGCTTCATATCCATCCATCTCGGGCATCTGACAATCCATCAGGACGACGTCGTAAGAAATGCGATTCAACGCTTCCAGCGCTTCGCGGCCGTTTGCGACTGCGTCCGCGCGGTAGCCCAACTTTTGGAGTTGTCGGACCGCGACTTTTTGATTCACGATGTTGTCTTCGGCGAGCAGGATCAATCTAATCGGCATGGTGTTAGTCTCGTTCAAAACGTGTCGAGTAATTATTGGCTCCTGCTTGCTCGTCCCCGTAATTTCGGAACCTGGTTCTCGAGAAGAGCCACTGATTATGGTCGTCAGGCAATCAAACAAACTTGACTGCCGCACCGGCTTGGTGAGATAGGCGGCGATGCCCAATTCTCTGGCGGTGGTGCCGTCGCCGCGCTGACCATAGGAGGTCAGCATTACTAATCGAGTCGCAGCTAGCGCCGGTGCAGATTTGATGCGACGGGCCAATTCAAATCCATCCATATTCGGCATCATCAGATCGAGGATCGCCAGATCGAATGGGTATCCGTCGGCGGCAGCTGTCTGCATCAGTTCCAGCGCCCGTGCCCCCGACTCCGCCTCAGCTTGAGGCATGCCCCACGAACCTACCTGATGAGACAGGATCTTTCTATTGGTAGCGTTGTCATCGACAATTAAGACCCGCAGACCGTGAACACTCGGCATAGTCTCCTGCACTTCCGCTACTGCAGATTGTTTGGCGAATTTGGCGGTGAACCAAAATGCGGAGCCTTCCCCCGGCACACTCTTTACCCCGATCTGTCCGCCCATCAATTCGACCAGCTGCCGGGAGATCGCCAGGCCCAACCCGGTGCCGCCATACTTTCGGGTGGTCGATCCATCAGCTTGAGTAAACGCCTGGAAAAGTCGTTGCTGCGCGGCTTCGCTAATTCCGATCCCCGTATCGGTCACCGTGAAGCGCACCAAAATTTCATCGTCACTTTCGCTTTCCTTTTCCGCGCGGAGAATCACTTCGCCGTGCTCGGTAAACTTCAGGGCATTTCCCAGCAGGTTGGTGAGCACTTGTCGCAGGCGGCCCGGGTCGCCGCGAAGACCTCTTGCGACATCACTGTGGATGAGCGACGCCAGTTCGACTTCTTTGCCGCGCGCGCGCTCGGCCAATAATTCGACCGCACCTTCGACAGCATTCGCCAGGTCGAAATCCAGCGTTTCAAATTCCAACTTGCCGGCTTCAATTTTCGAGAAGTCAAGGATGTCGTTGATGATCGTTAACAATGAATCGCCGCAGGAGCGAATAGTTTCAGCGAACTCGCGCTGATCTTCGGTGAGGTCGGTGTCCAGCAGCAGTCCCGTCATTCCGATCACGCCGTTCATTGGCGTGCGAATCTCGTGACTCATGTTCGCCAGGAATTCAGACTTCAGCCGCGCTGACTCCAGCGCTTCGTTACGCGCCTTTTCAAGAGCTTCCTCCATCTGTACGCGTTCCGTGATGTCCTGAACCAGGGAAGCCACCCCGGTCACCTTGCCGTCCGCTACGAGAGTTGAATTGTGCCAATCGCACATGATTATGCGGCCGTCTTTGGTCGTGTTTTCGTTGGTGCTGCGCCAGCCGCCGCTGTCGGACATGAGGCTTTGCCAAATCTTGCCGACTTCTAAATCGGCTGAACCCGGGACGATGAGTTCGAAAACTGAGCGACCGATCGCTTCCTCGCGAGTGTAGCCAAACATTTTCTCAGCAGCCGGATTCCACTCGACAACTTCACCCAACTGGTTCATCTCGATCGCTGCCAGGGAAGCTCGCTGGATTTGCAACGCGAGTTTTCGTTCAGTTTCGTGTAACGCTTCTTCGGCGCCTTTGCGTTCAAGGGCCATAGCGATCTGGCCGCCGACGGAGTTGAGAAATTCCAGGTCGCGAACAGAGTAGGCCGCTGGGTTGGTGTAGTGCTGCACGACCATCACGCCGATAACTCCCGCGGGAGTCGCGAGCGGCACTCCCAGCCAGGAAGCTGGCGGCGTACCCACGCTTTCCAGCTCGCCTTCTTTGAGCAGTTCTTCAAAGGTCTCTTTGCTCATGAGCATGGGTCGACCGGTGCGAAAGATGTAGGCAGTGCGACTTTTGGCCAGCGGTAGCGGCGGCGGGGCCTCATCATGTTGATCGACAAAAAACTGCATCCCGAAGAGTCCGGTGGTTTTTTCGTAGAGCGCTACGAAGCAATTCTGTGCGTCCACCACTTTGCTGACGGAGCGATGCACGTTTTCAAAGAGGGTGTTGAGGTTCGAGGTTTGACTTACACTCTGGATGATCTCCGCAATCGACTGGCGTTCTCTTTCCACCCGGCGGCGCTCGGTAATGTCGCGGGCGATTCCCTGCACCCCTGACACTACTCCATGATGAAATGTCAGTCGGGAACTGATCTCGACGGTGATGCGACGGCCATCCTT
>JANLZV010000120.1:0-1598 GCA_031366425.1 Pyrinomonadaceae bacterium
AACTCGGCAGTAAAAGGTTCTAGACGCTTCACGAGTTTATACGCACGCCGGACGCCCGAGTGCGTAAGAAGGGATTCGATGTAAGGGGGTGGTGCCACGGCATCCGCGGGAATATAGGTGAGGCTGGACGGATTCGCCTCAAGAAAGAAGACGGAACCTCCATTCAGTTGGTACTGACTGTGCAATCAGATTTCTCAAATGACGATTGAACACGATGATGACAACGCGATTTAAGCTCTCTTTTCTTGCCGCCATTTCCAGCGTGGCAATTGCCTGCGCCCCGAGTGCGACCGGTACAACGACGGCACCGGCGCCGGTCCCGGCGCCGGCTCCACCGCCTCCGCCGGTGCCTGTAATCGAGAAGGCGCAGCTCCCGACGCCAAACCCGGGTCTTCCCCCTGTCCCGATGGTGAAAGGGCCGCTGGCGATCAAGGTCATATATCCAGACTCAGGTCATCTAATTCAATCGAAGGACTCGAACTTCGTTCTCGGATCGGTTGGAAATGGCGACGCCGCGCTCAGCATCAACGGAATCTCCACTCCGGTCTGGCCAAACGGCTCGTTCATGGCATGGCTGCCGAATCCTCCCGTCGATTCAGCGCGCTATGAGATCATCGCGACCGCAGGAACCGATGTCGCTCGACTGACGCTCCCGGTGAAAATCCAGCCGAAGCCTGCGGTTGCTCCCAGCGCTGACACAATTACACCATTGACTCCGGCGCGATGGGCGACACTCATCGGCCCCCCTGTCTACGCGAGCGACACCGATCGAGTGATCACCGGCTACGCGCTCACGGGAGGCATTCAACGCTGGTTCCTCATGTTGAACACCGTCGTCAAAGTGACTGGCACCAAGGGGTCGGATACCTACGTGCAGCTCGATTCGATGCAGACAATCAGAATCGACAAGGCCGACGTGAAGTTTGTTGACAGCAGCTTCGTGCCTGTGGCGAGATCTGCATCCGCGTTCAAGCTTCAGCAGGGCGCAGATGACTGGACCGACGTAGTCATTCCAATAACTGACAAGCCGGCGTATTACGTCGATGAAGGGCCATCCGGAATGACGCTGGTTCTTTATGGAACAAGCGGTCCGAAGAAAACTCAGCCTCCCGTCAAAGGATCGGCAAACAGCTACATCAAGACTGGTACAGCTACCGGTGATGGCCTGCAGATGCGATATGCATTCGATCTGAAGGGTCCCGTCTATGGGTACCTCGCGCTGTGGCAGCCGGGCACGCTGACGTTCCGCGTTCGTCGTCCGCCGAAAGTCGATACTGTTTCTCCGCTAATGGGTCGCACGATCGCCATTGATCCCGGACATCCGCCGATTGGCGCGACAGGGCCTACAGGTTTGTGGGAACCAGTGCCGGCGCTTGCTGTCGGATTCAAGGTGCAGGAGCTCCTTCAGGCAAAAGGGGTCAAGGTCATCATGACCCGTTCGAGTCCCGAACCTGTTGCCCTCAACCTTCGTCCGGCCATTGCCCGTCGCGAAAATGCTGAGGCATTCGTGTCGATTCACCTGAACGCGGTTGGTGACGGCCAGAATCCGTTTCGCGCACAGGGGACTACGACATACCACTATTATCCGCATTCGGAAG
>JANLZV010000124.1:0-2979 GCA_031366425.1 Pyrinomonadaceae bacterium
CAAACAGGAGCAGTTGCGGCCAGCGTCTGACCGCGACGAGGTAAAGCGTGACGTATGCGCCGCTGAAGATCAGCATCTGACCGAAGTCTTTCAAAGCGAAAAACGGGACGAAGGGCAACATTCCCATTACCAGCAGAGGCACGATGTCACGCGCGCGCGGAATGCCCCAGTAAGTTTCGGCCAGATCTTTGTAACGCGCAGTCAGGATACCCGCGAAGCCCAGCAGGAAAGGAATCTTCGAAGGTTCCCATGGCGTCATGTTGCCCAGGGCCTTGCCGGCGCTCGACGTCACTACCGCCACGGCAAGCGGTACCAGGGTCAACAAGACGATGATGAAACTGTTTCGCTGGATCCAAAGCAAAAAGCCGTCGCGCACGCAGAAGGAGTAGGCGAGCGCAAACGTGATGAAGGAAAAAATCGGAATCCAAGTGTAGCTGGAAGTGAGCGCGTCGCCAATGGAATAAGTCGATTGGCGTTTCGGCAGTTGGTCAACGTCGATCGCCTGAGCGGGCGTGGGCGGAAGGCCCATCATCTGCTTCTTGGCTGCGTCGTAATTCTCAATGATGTAGCGGGTGCGCAGGGCCTCCATCTTTTCCTGACGGGCCACGGCTTTGTTGCGCGCGTTGTATTCGGGATCGCTGTAAAGCCGATACTGAATCAACATTCCGATGGAGAAGAGCAGGATCGCCGCGGTAAACAGTATCCAATGGCCGCTGTACTTCATCACTCGCGACAACCAAAGCACTAGCACGAAGAGCGGGAGAAACATGAACAGGTCGCGTACGGCTCCGACGACCGAGGTTTCATATCCGCGAAGAAGTGCGCCGCGATGAATGCCCCAGTAGCCGGCTATCTCCAGCCCGACAACCGCAAGCAGAATCAGAAGATGTGATGACGCGCGATTTTTCATGTTTCACTAATTAACTTCAGTAGCCTACGCTCCCGTTAAGTAAAACTACCTGCTCGGCTGCGGCGTCGGTCGCGGTTGACGGGGCGTCGTTCCCCGTCCTGCCTGATTATTCGCAGGGGCGGCCACGACCTTAAAGTAACCGAGGTCCTTTGCCTTCATCACCAGGGCGGCGGCAATCGGGGCCGCTGACTTCGAGCCGTATCCGCCGCCTTCGACGATTACCGCGATAGCCAGCTGCGGCCTTTCGAGCGGTGCGATGCAGAGAAACCAGGCATCGATTCGCGGATGCTCGGTGTCCATAATCGTCTCTTCATACTCGCGAATAATATTCCCTCGATTGTCCTTCTCCACGCGATGACGCGTCTTCGCTTCACCCGTTTTGGGATCGTAAACCGGCACGTCCTTTTGCGCGGTGCCGGTCTTACCCCCCGTGTTGATACCGGCAGCTTTAACTGGAGCAAAAACCCCGCGCGCGGTTCCGCTTGGTCCACCCGTGACCAGCCCCATGATGCCGCGCATGCTTGCCGCAGCCTGGGGGGAAATTACCTGATTGAAAACTTCGGGCGCACGATCAAATTCGATCCGGGGTTTCATCAGCTTGCCCTCCATGTTGCCGATCGCCGCCGCGGCCAGGGCCATCTGCAACGGAGTCATCTGCCCGGCGTAACCCTGACCGTAACCCATCAACGCGAGGTCGTATCTGGTGACTTGCTTGCCAGTAACAATCGTCGCTTCACGCGGCGCGAGCGCGCGCTTGATTGCATCGCTCGAAGCGTTCCAAATCTGCGGCAACTTTCGCCCGCGCAACGCTTCGACCGGCGTGTCGTAAGTGCCGATGCCCAGGAGTTGGGCTGCGCGCTTCAAATTTTCGGCACCGAGCTTCACACCCATTTGAGCAAAATATTGATTACAGGAAACTTCGTAAGCCGTGTCGATTCCGATCCTTCCGTGCACTTCGCCGGCGCCGCCATCGTCGAGAATCACATTCGCTCCGGGCGCGGCGTAGTAGCCGCCGCCGCTGCAGGTAAACTCAGTGTCCTGGAAACCCGCGATGTACGCCGCAGTCATGGTCACCGTCTTAAAAGTTGAACCCGGAATGTAGTAGGCGCCGAGCGCGCGACTCACGAGCGGCCGATCGCGCTGGTTCGCTTCAAGCTTGATCCAGGTGGCCTCGTCGTCCACTTCCTTTAAGCTGTAAGAAGGTTCGCTGTAAAGCGCGAGCACTTCGCCCGTCTGCGGATTCAGGACCACGATCGCGCCGTGCTTTCCTTTCAATTGGTCTACCGCCGCCTGCTGGAGATCGCGATCGATCGTAAGGCGGACATCGGTGTTCCCCTTAAACTCGACCGCCTTGCCCTTCACAACTTCGAGCGCTTCCGGCAAAGCCCCACTCTGCGTGCCAAACATTGCCCGCTCGAGCCCAGGATCGCCGCGATCCGAACCAAAGAGTTGGGCCATCGCCTGGTCCATGGGGTATTCGCGGACGATGTTTCCGCTTGAGTCGCGTCGGTAGAGCGCGAGTGCGTTTTCCAATTTTCCACTGCGATCAAGCAACCAACCGCGCAGTGTAGATTCCGAGAGCCGGCGATTCCGCAGGTCCTTGTAACTCAACTCCTGAAACTTTTCATTGCTCTCCGGCGCGTAGTGGATCCAATAAACGTGAAACCCGAGGATTGAAAATGCGAGCAGCACAAAAATCCAACGCAGACCGCGTAGACCGCGATTAGTTGACGTCGAGCTGAGCCGGCGACGCACTTCCTTTGGAAGATCCGCGGGCAGGGCAGCGATCGGCGTGGAGCTCTTGCGGCGGTTGAGGAACAGCGACACCAACAGCACCAGAATGATCAGCGAAAAGCCGCTCAGGTAAACGAGCGTAATTATCGCCGGCATTCGTTCGGGAACCTGGGCGACGGTTGGGGCGGGCGTGGCTGACTGGAGAAATAATAGGAATGACATTATGGCGTTTCTTAAAACCGCTCGAGTTCAAACTCTGTTCGGGAAGTTCCAGTCCTACTGCGGTTCGTGCGCACGAAAGCGGACTTCGACGTCGCCAAAACCGACTACGTCGC
>JANLZV010000181.1:0-8203 GCA_031366425.1 Pyrinomonadaceae bacterium
GCCGACCAGAACGCCATGGGCGACTCAGGCGCAAACATTGCCGTCCCCTTGCGTCACGAAGACCGCACTGCGGGTGCGCTCCTCGTGCGTGTCTCGAAAGAGTTTGTTGAAGGTGACCGCGCGCTCCTGACCGCAGTCGGCGGACAGATGGCCCGCAACCTCCAACGTCAGGAAGCCCACGCAGCCGCTGGCAGAATCAAGCCGCTGGCCTTTTTTTCAGCCAGAGCAGCGCGGCAAAAACTGCAGTCGCTGTTTGTACTCAAGGGTGCGTTGATCGAGCGCAGCGTGGGCGGCAATGCGCTCTCCGAGTTGGCCGATGGGGTGGCCCTGGCGTACCTCGACGGGCGGATTGCGCAGGCAAACACACCGCTGCTGGCCATCGCCGGACTTTCAGAAGCGGAAGCCACTCAGATCAGTTTTTTTGAGCTGCTCGATCGTTTTCGCACTGACGTCTTCGATGAACCTGCCATCGCAGTCAGACGAGTACTTCAAACTGGTGAACCCTATGAGCGCGAACTTCAGTTAAAAGATCGCAATGGAATTTACGGTCTCCGGATTTCGCTGGTTACCAACCAGTCAAGTCGGGAAAACGGCGCGTCGCAACCGCTCTGTCTGGCCCTGGTAGTTAAAGACCTGACTCAGCAAAAGGAATTCGAGCAACTCAAGAGCGACATGATTTCATTGATGTCGCATGAACTGCGTACGCCACTGACGAGCATCAACGGCTTCGCAGAATTGTTGACTGCAGACGAGGATCTTTCCGAACAGACGAGAGAGTTTGTCACGATCATTGCCAACGAAGCGCAGCGCATGTCGAACATGATCAATACTTTTCTCGCCGTCACCAAGCTCGAGCGCAAGGATCGCCAGGAAGTATTAAAGATTCCTCTGCGGCTCGACGAAGTCGTCAAAGAGACGATCGCGAATCTGCAGCCGGTGGCAAAAAAGCGGCGGATTCGTTTGGTTGAACTGCCCACCCAACGACTGCCCCCCGTGGCGGCGGATAAGAGCATGATCACCCAAGCCGTGAAAAACCTGGTCGGGAATGCGATCAAGTACTCGCCGGAACGCACTACCGTCACTGTCTCAACCATGCTCGAAGCTGAGACGGTCAGGCTCTCTGTCGAAGATCGAGGTTATGGAATCCCGGCGGAGTCGCGTGACCGTGTTTGGGAAAAATTTTACCGCGTGGTCCGGGACGGACAGGAAAAGGATGAAGAATCAACGGGGCTCGGACTTTCGTTTGTGCGCGAAGTCATTGAGCAGCACGGCGGTACCGTCGAACTCGACTCTGAAGTAGGACGTGGCTCAAAGTTCAGTTTCACCTTGCCGAGGCTCTGAGAGAGACCCGACCGTGAGGAAGGGCGCTGTTAACAAAACCCTCTCATGATCGGGCTACTGGGATTTTTTCGTTCGTTTGTTGATTGTCCCGCGACAACTCGGCGCGCCACAGATACAACGCTTTTTATCTGAATGAAGTGTTGATTCGTAGTCAATCGTAATCTCTTCGCCCGGCTCAATGTCGCGCAACGCGATGAAGAGGATGTGGCCGTAAGTAATTTTCATGAACGCGTTTGGTTCACATGAGTGGTTGATGTAATGGGTGCCGTTGCCGCCGCGACTGCCATCGAGACTCCAGCGCTGATTGATCGCGCAGATGCGCAGGCGTTCGCGGCCCGCCCGCCGGTTCGCCTCAGCATTCGAGATCCGTTCCCCCGCATACTCCGCTATTTTATGACGGCGTTTGAACTGAACTTCCGCGAAACACCCATTGCCTTCGATGCCGGATTTTTTGATCGACAAACCTAAGGAGAGTTTTAGTTTCATCTGCTTACTAGTCGCCGCCAACACTTTTTTGTCTCGCGTGCGTTATAACAAAATTTGGCCGCCAGCGTCCTTACAAAACGCGGCGGCCATTCAGCGTCGGCAAGCGAATTGTGCTCGACTATTTAGCTTTAAGACTACGGGCGATTGAATCTGTTTGATTGCGAATGCGGGCGAGCTTGTCGCGCAAGCCGGTGAAACGCAATGCGAAAACCGTGCGATTGTCAGCCTGCAAGTAGTAGATGCGGCCCATCATCGGCTTTCCGGTTCGCACGAATTCATAAGAAACGGTGACGCCTTCGAGTCGTCCGGAAAACGATTCCTGTTTGCCTTCAACGAAACCAGGTAAGAACCTGAATTTCTGATCCAGATCACGACGAGCTAGCTGCGCTGCCGTGGTTCCCGCGTCTACTACTTCCTTGCGGACCTGCAAGTGCCCCTGCAGCCGATCTCCATAAACAAAGGCGGCGTGACTGTTTGCCGCGTCAGCTTCGGAAATGACGCGCCACTCGCTCGAAGGCAACTCCAGCGAATAACCATCCTCCGTGCTGGTGTAGACTTCCTGCGAAGCGACTGCGGTCAAACTTCCCGTGATTAATAACAAGGCTAAAAAGGCTATCAGGTGTTTCATCTGGCTACCTCAACTTCTAGTGGGCGGTCACGCATTCGTTCTTGGTGTTAAGTGATGTCCGGCCGAACGTTTCTCGGGAGTCCTGGCCAATCTGGTGAGGCTCGGATGCCGCACACAGGTGGCCTCGTTGTCTTTGGGCGCTAATTACCGAGCTCAGCCCTTCGCACCCGCGATTGCTTCTCGCTGGGTCGCCACCAGGGATTCCAAACCATGTCTCGCCAAAGCCAGCAGACTCTGCATCTGCTCCGGCGAAAATGGTTCGCGCTCCGCAGTGCCCTGCACTTCAATGAATCGCCCATCACCGGTGCAAACGACGTTCATGTCAACTTCAGCTCTCGAATCCTCGTCGTATTTTAAGTCCAGCATAGGAATATTCTCTACTATTCCGACACTGATGGCGGCGACCTCATTTGTGATGATGCTGCGGGAAATCTTACCGGTCTTTACCAGCTTGTTGATGGCCAGGACGAACGCGACATAGGCTCCGGTGATGGCCGCGGTGCGCGTGCCTCCGTCAGCCTGAAGCACGTCGCAATCGAGAGTAATGGTTCGCTCGCCCAGATGTTTCATCTGCGCGGCCGCTCGCAAGCTGCGACCAATCAGGCGTTGGATTTCGTGCGTCCGGCCGGATGGTCCGCCCCGTCCGATCTCCCGCGGCTTCCGTTGCTGGGTCGCGCGCGGAAGCATTGAATACTCGGCTGTGATCCAACCCTGCCCGCTGTTGCGCAAAAACGGCGGCACTCTTTCCTCGATCGACGCAGAACAAACAATTCGGGTTTGGCCCATCTCAATCAAAACTGAACCCTCCGCGTATGGAAGATAGCCTGGAGTTATCTTTACTTCGCGCAGTTCGTTGAAGGCGCGCCCATCAGTTCGTTCGAAGCTCATCGTGTCCCCACACTTCCACCGCCTCCAGCACCGAAGGCGACATTCCCAAAAATCGTTCAGCTACATTCGCGAAGCGTTCCGCGGCATCCGTCACATAAAAGTGGTCCAGATCATCACCCAACCGGCGCTCGCGTCGGGCCACCTCGGCATCTTCCAGTTGTGAGGAGTCGCTTGCCTTAAGAAACTCTTGCACTTCCGTGGCCGCCGCCTCACCCGAGTCTATGAGCGGTACACCCACGCCGACAACCTCGCCGATCAACTGACGCAGGATCGGATAGTGGGTGCAGCCGAGCACTAGCGCCCCCAGATCCTGTTTTATGAAGTCACTCAAATACTTCTCGGCGACGACGCGGGCCACTTCGGATTCAGCCCAACCTTCTTCTGCGAGTGGCACAAACAGCGGGCACGAACGCTCGATTACTGGGATGGCAGGATCGAGGCGGGCAATTGCGTTTGCGTATGCACCGCTCTGCACCGTCGCTTCAGTGGCGATGACTCCGATTCTCTTCCCCTCCGCTACGGCCACTGCCGCGCGCGCCCCCGGTTCGATCACGCCGACTACCGGCACCTTAACCGCGTTGCGAATTGCCGGCAGGGCCAGGGCGGAGGCTGTGTTACACGCTACCACGAGCAGCTTAATGCCATGAGCTTCCAAAAACCTGGCGTTCTCGATCGCGTAACGTTCGACCGTGGCTAACGACTTCGTGCCGTAGGGCACCCGCGCGGTATCGCCGAGGTAAACAAAATGTTCGTGGGGAAGACGTTCATGTAGTGCGCGATAGACGGTGAGTCCGCCTACGCCGCTGTCAAAGATGCCGATGGGAAGGGAACGGATTTCGGATTGCGGATTTGGGATTGCGGATTTCAAGATCTGGCAGTGCTCGATGTCAACGATTCGCTTTTAAAATCAGCAATCCGAATTCTGAAGTCCGAAATCGTAAAAATGGTGGAGGCGCCGAGAATTGAACTCGGATCCAAGAGCTGTCGCCGAAAGACTCTACATGCTTAGTCGCTTCTCTTTCCCAGCAGTCGAGCTGCCGGATTTTTGCTTATCTCCGAGTCAGTGAAGTGACAAGACCTCAGTGAAAGCTAGTCCGACTTAGTCTCGCGCGAACCCACGGACCGAAGGTTCGCGCCAGCTCATCTAAGGTGACATCTCCATCCGCGCGCATGAGCAACTTGCGGCGGAGACGCTCGCTGGCTTATTAGGCTGCGAGAGCTAACTCGTTAGAGTTGGCAATTGTTTTTTCCCTGGGCTTTTTAACGAGCTGCCTAGAGATGCTCGGCATGACATCCGTCGGTCGCCAGAAACCCCTGTCGAAGCCTGTCGCCCCCGTTTGCATGATGAGTATAGTTGATGTGGACAGAGATGTCAGGTTGCCTATGAGAACCAAGATTGTTGACATTGAAAACTGGCATCCGCGCCGGTGGCGTTGGCAATCGGCTGCTCCAGTCAGAGCGCTTTTCTATAGTTTACAGCAAGTCCTTCCATCGTTTGGGATCGCAACGTAGGTCCATTATGGCGGTGACAAGAATTTCATCAGATCTAATTTGATAGAGTATTCCGAATGGGAAGCGGCGCGTGCGGCAGCGTCTGGTTCGTGAAGAAACCATATGCCACGCGAGCGGAAACTGCTGAATTCGTTCGACGGTTGCGTCAATCTCATCGAGAAAGACAGTGCCCAGTCCGTTCTCTTTCTCTTCGTAGTAAAGGGTGGCTTCTTTTAACTCGGAAAGCGCAGCTGAGGTAAGTCTGTACTTCGTCATTTCCTGAGCGAGGAGCGAAGTTCCTTGAGTGCGGATGGCCCATCAATGGCAGGTAATTCTCCGCGTTCAAACGCATCGATTCGATCTTCCGATTCCGCGGCCCATTTCGCCTCGATTTCCTTCACGTGTTCCGCGTCTAGACTGTCCCACAGCAGATCAATCAACGATGCTCGTTCAGCTGGTTCGAGCTTTTGAATCTCGCTCTGAATAGAGGTAAGGCTCATGGCTGAATAATCATGGCAATCCTCTGTGCTGTCAAGAACTGGATAGAGGGAGCGCGTCTCAATCAATCGCCAACTCCGGCACCTGTTCGTCCTCGTACTTCTCGATCAATACTCCGACGATTTCCATGAGTGATGCGAGCGGGTGAGATTCATCCTCGCCGACTTCATCGATCAGTGAATCCAGCATCGACACGAGTTGTCGATACTCTTCTTCAGAATGGGGAACGTAAAGTTTGTTTGTTAATGACGACCAGGCATCGGCGGTTTTGTTCACATCGAGGTTTTGCATACTCATTCCTTCCACTGCTGCTCGTCGTACTCGTTGTGAGTGAGCGGATTTTCAGCCTGGAAGGCTGTCAGAAAGTAGCCGGTGGTCGCGGCGAAGCGAAGACCACCGGACCCACGATAAAAAAGCCAGCAACCCGCAGGGTTGCCAGAGACACGTGTTGCTCCTGCAAGAGAGTCAGAAAAGGGTGGCACCCCTCTGGGGTGCGGACGCACTGTTCGCGGCATTCCGGTGGTCTTCGCTTCGCTGCGACCACCGGCTACTTTCTGTCAGCCTTCCAGGCTGAATTAGTTTTCCGGTTCAGATATCGATTGAGCGACACATGTTTTTGTGCCAAGCCGGTATCTCAACTCGTCTAGCTCCGGCGGCTCGTTGACGCCTGTCTCCGTAAGTTATAATGCCCTCGCCTAACGCTCGCGAAATCCCATGGCTGTGGGAATCCACGTTGCCCGGAATCGTCATCGTAAAGCAAGCTAGGTATTGAAAGGGCTTGAATCCAATGGCTGCAAAAATCCCTGGTTCGAAGTTGAAAGCATATTCACCGATGGCAATTGTTAACTCGCCGCCGGCTGAGCGCGGACACCTGCTGCGCAGATTTTGGCTGCCGGCGGTGTTGCTGCTGGCGCTCGCTGCCGGAGGTTTAACTGGCATCGTCGCAGCCTATCAACTCAACTATTCGCGCGCCGCTAACGAAGTCGCCGCCCTTGCCACTTACCGGCCGAGCGTGGTCACGCGTGTCTACGCCGACGACGATGAAACTGTGATTGGAGAATTTGCCCTCGAGAAGCGCATCCCGCTTAAGTACGACGAGATTCCGCCCCTCATGAAGAATGCGATTCTCGCGGTTGAGGATGCGCGTTTCTATGATCACGTAGGCATTGATCCGGTGCGCATCATCGGAGCCACCTGGAAAAACCTGACCACTGACCGCGTCGAGGGCGGATCAACGCTGACGCAGCAACTCGCGAAAAATCTGTTTCTCTCCAAAGAGCAAACTCTCAAGCGAAAAATGAATGAGTGGGCCCTGGCGCTCCAGATCGAACGTTATTACACCAAGAACCAGATCATGGAGCTTTACGCCAACCACATTTTTCTCGGCGCAAATGCTTACGGCGTGGAAGCCGGCTCGGAAACGTATTTTGGCAAGCAAGCAAAAGATTTAACGATTGGCGAAGCCGCGCTCCTGGCGGGCGTTCCTAAAGCGCCGAGCGAATATTCGCCGACCACCAATCCGGCCAAGGCTAAGGAACGTCGCGATCTGGTGCTGGACCTGATGGCGAAAAATGGGTTTGCCTCGCACGCCGAAGTTGAGGCGGCCAAAGCCACGCCAATTCAACTTGCCGACACTGCCTATTCCCAGTCGCAACCAAAATCGAGTGCGTTTGATTATCCGGTTGAATCCATCCGTCAGGAACTTGAGGACAAATACACGACCCGCGTGGCCCAGGGCGGCCTGGCCGTGTATACCACCATTAACGTTGAGGCCCAGAAGAAAGCCTATGAAGTAGTGCGCGCTGGTTTGCGTCGTTACGACAAATCGCGCGGGTGGCGTTCGAGCTATAAATTAATCCCCGCGGCCAATAGCGCGCAACCGACGCCGCAGGAACTTAACAACTACAAAGATCCAGATTGGTATGGCAACGACTATCAGGAAGGGCGCTATCTATCGGGACTCGTTACCAAGGTGGATCACGCGAAGAATGAAGCCACTGTGCGCTTCGGAAATTTCACCGCGACAGTCGGTTCAGCCGACATGGGTTGGTCGAGCCGTCAGCCGAAAGACGAACTCAAACCTGGCTACCTCAGCGAGTTTCATATCAAGGAAGTAGACAAGAAGAGCCGCCGGCTCAAAGTTGAATTGTCGCAAATTCCCGCGGTGGCCGGAGCGATGATGACACTCAACGCGAAGACCGGGGAGATCGTGACCATGATTGGTGGTTACGATTTTTACACCGCCAGCAAGTTTAATAATGCCACCCAGGCTTACCGACAAACAGGTTCATGCTTCAAGCCTTTCGTTTATACCGCAGCGGTCGAATGGGGCATGACTCCGGACACCACGGTCAGCGGCGCGCCGATTAGTATCGGCGGTTGGAACCCGCATAACTACGATGGCTCGCTCGGTAATGGTGACTTGCCGTTGAAGACCGCCCTCGCAAAGTCGATGAACGTTCCGGCTGTTCACCTGCTGCAGACGGTAGGGATTCAAACGGGTTCGCAGATGGTCCGGCGCTTTGGCATCAAGGTGCCGATGGCGCCCTATCTCTCGTCGGCCCTCGGCGCTACCGAAGTTCCCTTAGACCAGATGGTCTCTGCTTACTCCGCGTTTCCAAACAAAGGCATTCGCGTCGAACCACACCTGGTGCGGCGCGTTCTCGATCGCGACGGAGCAGTGCTCGAAGAGTGGGAGAAGACTACTTATAAAGTGATGAATGAGTATGTCGCGCTGACGATGGTCCAGATGATGCGCGGCGTAGTGGAGGGCGGTACTGCCACCGGCGCGCGCGCGGTCGGCGTTCAAGTCGCAGGCAAGACCGGCACTGTCAATGATCACACTGACGTTTGGTTTATTGGTTACACGCC
>JANLZV010000216.1:0-1852 GCA_031366425.1 Pyrinomonadaceae bacterium
TTTCCCTGTTTGAGTTGTTTAGCTGCTTCGATCGGATCAAACCGGCCAGTGACATAGCTCAGCGTTTGCGGCGCTGCCAACCCAGCCCTCTGAATTTGGAGCTTCATCGCAGCGACGACTGGCAAAGTATTTTGGTCTTCGGGGTAGACGATGGCGATGCCGCCGCGTGTGACTTCAGGTTTCTTCGCGGCAAACTCAATCAACGCTCGCTGTTGATCTTCGATCCCGGAAAGAAGGTAAAACACCTGGCGGTTTATTGGCGTTGAAGTTTGCGGGTAAAGCGTGAACGGCCCCACCAGGGGCACCTCCTTTTGTGAAAAAACCGGGAGCGTTTCTCTTTCGGAACCGGCGATGAAGGCCCCCAACGTCGCGAAGACTGGCTCGCTAAGCAAGGTTTCCAAATTGATGCGCGTAGCATCAGCCGTCTCGCCAGTTTCCGCAAACTTCAAATCGATCCGACGGTTGTAGACGCCGCCTGCTTTGTTTACGTCGTCGAAGTAGGCTGTCGTGACTCCCTTAATCGCCTCGCCCATCTCGGCGAGTGGGCCTTTAGCCGGCAGCAAGGTGCCGAGTGTGATGGTAGTTTCTGTAATTCCGGGATCGCGATCCTTGCCGACGTGCGCGAGATATGCGATTAGGTCGGCCATGTCTTCGCGGGACATCGCATAACGCGGCATGACCGCCAAAAGTTTGTTGCCCGCGGGATCGAGGCCGCGAGTCAGGGCGAGTTCAACGGCTCGATTCGTGTAAGGCGGGTGTCGTCGTCCAGAGCTGTGGGTCAACCCGTAAGGCTTGGTTAAAACTTCCCAGGTAATATTCGAGGGGGTGATTCCGCCCTCAGGTTTTCCCTGGCCGGCCACTCCATGACAGTTTGCGCAGGCCATCGAACTTCCGGGAACTTCGAGGGCCTCACTACCGAGATACGCCAGAATCGGTTTACCCGAAGCGCTGGTTCCCTGCGTATAAATCTGCTTCCCGCGAGTCGACGACGCATCCAGCTTCTCTTGCGCGCCGGCAAAGCTCAAGGTCACGAGTAGCAGGACCAGAAGATACGTCAGACAAACTATTAGACGTCCTCGTCTTGAGTTGAGCGAGAAGTTCATAGAGGAAACCAGGAAAATCAATTAGCGGCAGCGGTAGAGGGCTTGTCGTCAAGAACGCTCTCAACGACTTTGACGAGCTGATCGGAGTTCGCCAGACCGAATGCCTTCTTCCACAAGCCCGTGCGCTCGTTTCCGATGATGAAGATGTTCAAGTGGTCCTGCTTCTCGCTGACAAATTGACCGAGCTTGGTGAGCGCGAAATCGACATTCTGTTTAGTGCCCGTAAGAAAAAACCAACCTGGGCCGGCGTTCAGCTTCTTCGCGTATGCCTTCAAGCTGGCCGGAGTGTCAACGGCCGAATCGACGCTAATCGAAATGAAGTAGACTTCTTTGCCCATGCGCTCACCAAGCGCAGTCTGAATCTTTTCGAGGTTGCGGCTCATTGGTAGACAACTGCCCGGGCAAGTCGCGAAAAATGAATTGATGATCACAACTCTACCTTTCAGCAGGTCGCTGTAGAGGCGCATCTTCTCGCCGTTTTGGTTAATCAATTCTACGTCGGTGAAGTATTTGTGAGCTGGCGATTCTTCCCCCGCTGAAATCGCGGGTTTGACAGGGTCGCTGTTATAAACTTGAGCCACCGCCGCACGATGAGCTCCGTTTAGCAAAACGATCGCTGCAATAGCTATGAGCCTCATTATCGTCGCGCGTGCGATATGAATTCTTCTCAACGCCGGTTTCATTTTGGGGCCTCCTGATTGTTCTTAGTTCGTTTGGCAGAACCGAATCACTTCAGGTTCGCGTTTAAA
>JANLZV010000226.1:0-3391 GCA_031366425.1 Pyrinomonadaceae bacterium
CACCTCGACGACCTTTTCGCCCGTAGGCAAGCAGGTCTTCACTACCTTCTCGGACGACATCGCGACGGCGGCAGTGCCTACCTGGTCTGCGCGCCAGAACGTGAACCTCGCCGGCACGATTCCCGGCCAGGGTGTCATCCCGCGCTTTGCCGGTAACGGCAGTCCGAACGTTTACGTCACTTACCAAGGCCAAACGACCGGCCTTGCCGCACAGCAGTTCTTCGCTCGCTCCACGGACAACGGCGTAAGCTTTACTCCGGCAGTTGCTTTGACAGCCTCGACCTTTAAGGTCATGGATTATGTTCTGGGCAACGACCGGTCCCACAACTTTCCCTGGATGGCCGTGGATAATTCGCCCGTCGTAGCGACGCAAGGCAATGTCTACATCGTCTATGCGGATAACACCCTCAACGACGGCGCGGACATCGCCTTTCAGAAAAGCGTTGACGGCGGCCTGACTTTCAGCGCGCCGGTTAACTTGAACGCGCGGGCCGGCACGGACCGCCCGCAGTGGTTTCCTGTCGTCACCGTGGACACAACTTCGGGACGCGTCTGGGTCTTCTATTACGACCAGGGGGTGGCCGACAGCGGCGACACGATGGAGACGAGCGCCGTCTATTCGGATAATGGCGGCGTAACCTGGTCCAATCAGATTGCCCTTTCGGATCGTCCTTTCCACGCGGGCTACGGCAACGACACCGGTCAGCCCAACCTGGGTGACTACAACGCCGGCGTAGCCCAGGGCGGGAATCTCTACTCGACTTTCGCTTACTGTCCAAACGTCGTCCTTTTCACGGATGGTCAACCCGCAGGCACTTTCCCCGCTATTGATGCCTTCTTCAAGAAGACGAGTGAAACTCCCGCCCGCGCCGGTCTTGAGATTCGCAATCATCCGCCGGGCGGCGTCTCGATGCTGCAGAAGCCGGCAACGTTGACAGGAGAGATCACTGTTCCGTTAACCAATATCACCACGAATGCGTTGGACACCCCAGCGACCTATACCGGCGTCAGCGCAACGCTAAGCACAACTACGCCGAACGTAACGGTCACGACTGCTACCAGTGCTTATCCTAATATCGCTGCCGGTGCGACGCAGAACAACACCACGACTTTCATCGTCCAGTTCGGGGGCGGGTTTGTATTTGGAACCAAGGTAGAATTCGCGCTCAACGTGACGACGGCTCAGGGAAACAGAACTTTGCTGTTCAGCCACAATTCAGGAAATGTTCCTGTGTTGACGACACTGTTGAGCGAGAACTTCAACGCGGCCGTAGCTCCGGCTTTACCAGCCGGCTGGACCGCATCACACGCTGGCGGCGCAAACACTGTCGCCTGGAAAACAGACAATCATAAACCGAAGGACAATTCCATCGTTTCGCCGGGCCTGTTCCACGTTAATGCGAATGACGGAGTCTCTGGTGGCGATCCCACCCGCTTTGAACGCGCATTCTCGCCACTCTTCGTTGTCCCGGCGGCTTCAAACTTCGTCGCTGTTGACTTCGACATCACCTATGACACGGAAGACGATCCGAGTTTTATTTACCAGGCTTACGACGGTGCCCTGCTGAGGATTACCGACCAAACAGCGGGCCGAACGCTTCGGTCTCTGCTTACGGAGGCTTACGCGGACCAACAGCAAACCGGAAACATCCTTCATTACCCGAAGCACTTCCCCCGCAACAGCAGCACTTCTTACTTTCAGGACATGTCTGCCTGGTCTGGGGATTCCAGTATTGTGCCTGGTCAAAACAGCGGCGTCTTGCATGTGCACATGCTCTTCCCTGGAATGGGCGGCAGCACGGCTCAACTTCGCTTTGAGTACACGCAGGACAGCTCCGGCATCTGCACTGACGTGAGGCCAACCGACACCAACTGCGGCGTATTGGTAGATAACGTCGTGGTCAACAACGTAACCTACAACAGCGTGCCGACCGCTGCGGGCTCCGACATCAGCGGACAAGTCTTGACGCCCGACGGACAGCCGGCAGCCGGAGTAGTAATGCAACTCAGCGGCGCGTCAATGGAAAAAACAATCACTGATAGCAGAGGTCAATACAACTTCCGCGGACTTCAGACGGGTGAGTTCTATACCGTTACCCCATCGTTGTTGACTTACCATTTCAGCCCCGCGCAGCGATCATTGTCGGCGATTGGAAACGTGACTGACGCGGTGTTTACCGCCACTCGCGACGCGATCGTTTTCAACAACGTCATCGACTCGCCCGACTATTTTGTACGGCAGCATTACCTGGATTTTCTGAACCGTGAACCTGACTTGGGCGGATTCAATTTCTGGAGCGATCAGATTATCCAGTGTGGTCGTGACACAAACTGTTTGGAGCGTCGCACAATTAACGTTTCAGCAGCCTTCTTCATTTCAGGTGAGTTTCAACAAACCGGGTCCTATATTTACCGGCTCTATCAAGCGGCGCTGGGCCGGCGCCTATCTTTCGCTGAGTTTTCTCAGGATCGCCAACAGATTATCGCCGGCGAAACACTGGAGAGAACCAGGGAAATTTATGTGGAGCAGTTTGTTGCAAGGCCGGAGTTTGTGCAGAGGTATGGAGCGACGAGCAGCGCGGAATCGTTCGTAGATTCTCTGCTGCAGACTGTCTTGCAGAGCAGTGGAGTTGATCTACGCGCTGACCGCAACAAGCTCGTCGAAAAATACAATCTGATCCGCGACACCCGTGAGAAACGACCTGAAGTCTTGAAAGATGTGATTGAAGCCGCTTCCTTCAAGCAGGCGGTTTACAATCCATCGTTTGTCACGATGGAATACTTCGGTTACCTCCGTCGCGATCCGGACGAAGGCGGCTACCAATTCTGGCTCAACAAGCTAAACCAGTTTGAGGGGAACTTCGAACGCGCGGAAATGGTAAAGGCGTTTCTAATTTCGGGCGAATATCGCTCGCGCTTCCAACACTAAATCGGCCGAGGGCGGGCCCCTGCCCGCCTTCTGCTTTCAGATGGGGCGTCCCTTCGTGGGGCGCCCTTTTTTTTGAACATATTTCGTTCGTGACTGCCGGCCCCGACAAAACAAACCGACATTAATAACGGCATCGCTTTTTTCCGTCATGCAACTGTTCCTTGTTAGAAAGTTGACAGCACGAACTGGCAAAGGCTACATTACGCCCGTTGCAAAAGCCCGCGCCTTGAGTACTCCAAAATAAACCACTTTCTGAGAATACCCGAAAGCATGGTTTCACTAGCGCGTGATCTCCACGGACAACTTTTTCCTATTTTCAATAGCCGAGGGAGCACCCCTCAGCCTTAATTTTTTCAGGAGAATCCCCCATGAAGTCGTATTTTAGATTGTACCTTCCGCTCTTAATAGCGTCGTTGATAGCCACAGTTTTGGTCGGCAATGCATTCCGTTCCACCAGGGAAC
>JANLZV010000228.1:0-2059 GCA_031366425.1 Pyrinomonadaceae bacterium
CCTGCGCCTCGGGTTGGAAGCAACCTTAAGCAACGTGCAGGGTGGCCCGGAGCGATTTTCGTTTGGTAGTTCCGCGCGCAACGAACCAGTCCCCGAGCCGGCTACGATGGTTTTGTTAGGTACTGGTTTGGCAGGAGCAGCCGGCGCAATTCGCAAGCGACGCAACGCCGCAAAAGCTGTGTAATCTCTCCAAGAGCGACATTCAATCAAGCCCGGGAAGGTTTATCCTTCTCGGGCTTTTTCGTTCTACCAATGCTGGGAACGCTTTGGTTCCCTACGAAGTGCTTGCCCCGACTAACGCCGGTGCCCGCAAGGATTCTTCTGAAGCACCCTGGGAAGGGATTTTGCAGGGAGCGGGTTGAAGTCTACTGAATCTTAAACCTATTCTTTTTATTTCGAATATTTTCTGGAGATGTCGTTCGATTGATTCTTTCCTTAAATATCCTGGAAAGACGGACGGTTGGTGCAGCGGCAAAGGCGGGGCGGTTCCCCCCGGGGCCGCCCTTTTTGTTTTTGGATCGCGGTTTTTGCAATCCAATTTTTGCATTCCAGAATTAACCGTCGACAGTCACTCCAATAATCCATGGAGCAGTAAAGCACCTCAATGTTTCTCGCCATTAGTTGATCTAGGTTAGTTGATAGCGAAGTTTGATTGACCGAGAAACCGCGCGTCCTTATCATCCAGTGGTGCAGCCAGTCATTTCAGCAGAGCAGATGCGCGAGATTGATCGGCTTACCTCCGAGCATTATCAGATCCCTTCCCTGCAATTGATGCTTGCCGCCGCCAAGGCGTGTTATCAAGCCATCGATAGCCACTTCTCAAACCAACTACGCGGGAAAAAGGCGCTGATCATTTGCGGCCCGGGGAATAACGGCGGCGACGGTGCAGCGCTCGCCTTCGAACTTCACAGGGCGGGCATGTTAGTTGACGTCATTCTGCTTGGAACAATATCGCAGACGCGCGGCGATGCCCTCGCTAATTTCCAAGCACTCCAGGAAATCGTAAACGGCGACGGCGACGAGCCCGGCACCACTGCCATGACTCTCGTTGAGTGGGACGGCGTGGCAAACTGGGAAACAATCACCCCGTCAGGACTGGAATACGACCTTGTCGTCGACGCGCTTTTCGGCACGGGACTCAAGCGCCCGCTCACGGGAACTTTTGAAGAGGCCGTTAACTATCTGAACGCATTTCGGAGGGATCGCGAGGGGGCAGCCCCACTAATAGTTTCGGTAGACATTCCATCCGGCCACAATGCAGATATGCCCAGCCCCATCGGCCCGGCGGTACAGGCTGATTTGACGGTCACTTTCACAGCTCCAAAACTCGCTAATGTGTTGCCGCCGGCTTCGCATTTGAACGGCCGGCTCGTGGTTGCGCGTATCGGTTCGCCGGTTAGTCTGATCGAAGCAGCCAAGCCGGAATTCTTTGTCGTCGAGGAGACCGACGTTCGTCGTTGGTTAAGAGCTACGCGCTACACTCCCGACTCGTTTAAGAACTCGCACGGCCACGTCCTGATCGTCGCGGGCTCACGTGGCTACACAGGCGCGGCCGTCCTCGCGGGAAACGCGGCGATGCGATCAGGCGCTGGCCTGGTAACGATAGCAACGCCCGCGTCAGCGCAGTCGACCATCGACGCCAGGGTCATGCCCGAAGTGATGACTGTGGCTCTTGCTGAGACTGACCGAGGCGCGGTTAGCGACGAAGCAGTTGATCATGCGTTGGGTTTAGCCACGAAAGCAGACGTGCTCGCAATCGGGCCGGGACTTTCCGCACAAGACGAACGCACTCGGCGCTTTGTGCATTCGGTAGTAAGTCAACGACGTACGCCTATAGTGATCGACGCGGACGGTTTGAATTGCCTGTCGCCGTGGCCCACGGACCTGCAGGGCTCACTTCAGTTCCCGTTGATCCTTGCGCCCCATCAAGGGGAGATGCTGCGGCTAATGGGAACCACTGATAAGACAATGCTCCAGGATCGCGTCGCGGCCGTGCGAGAGTTTGCGATAAAGCACCACGTCATCCTCGTTCTGAAAGGTTCCCGTTCGCTGATCGCGG
>JANLZV010000249.1:0-8868 GCA_031366425.1 Pyrinomonadaceae bacterium
TTGGAGTTTATCTCCTGTGCCGTACTCAACGTCATGCTCGCAGGGTTGGTTTCGCCGCGCCCGTCGGTGTAGTAAACGGTCTCGGTTTCTACCACGTGACCGCTACGATCACTCGACCGCGTAATTTTCACTTCCGGATTCTGATGCGTGATCTTGATTGGCAGATTGGGCCGTGAGGATTCGTCTACATTGCTCTTCCTGCGATCCAGCAGCCAGGTCCCTGAGAGATTGGGCTTATCCGGCTTGGCCGACTTCTTATCGTCGTTTGCCAGCACCGTGAAGGCGCAAACTGCAATCAGAATGAAAACGATGAAACTCTTCTGCATGCCTCAGCTTCCCTTCGCTAGTTTCGCAGCGAATGAATCGGCGCCGGAATTCGTCCGCCACGACGGATGAAATCAGCCGATGAAAACGCGTGGACCGCCATGATCGGCGCACTGCCCAACAATCCGCCAAACTCTACCATCTCGCCAACTTCCCGGCCCGGCACTGGAATGATGCGCACCGCCGTAGTCTTGTTGTTCATCACTCCGATCGCCATCTCGTCAGCAATGATTGCCGAAATGGTTTCCGCGGAAGTCGAACCAGGCACAGCCACCATGTCGATGCCGACTGAACAAACACTGGTCCATGCTTCAAGTTTATCAAGCGAAAGTGCGCCCAGTTGCACCGCCTCGATCATCCCTGCATCTTCTGAAACTGGAATGAAAGCGCCGCTCATCCCGCCAACTGTGCCGCTGGCCATGGCTCCGCCCTTTTTCACCGCGTCAGTCAGCAACGCGAGCGCGGCTGTTGTGCCGTGCGTTCCGGCCCTTTCGAAACCCATCGCTTCGATGATGTTGGCGACCGAGTCTCCCGGCACCGGCGTCGGCGCGAGCGACAGATCAATGATGCCGAAGGGAATTCCAAGTCGACGCGCAGCTTCGCGCCCGACGAGTTCGCCCGCGCGCGAAAGTTTGAACGAAAGTTTCTTGATGATCTCCGCGAGTTCCTGGAGCGGCAGATCCCTGGGAGCGCGACCGACTGCATAATTGACAACGCCTGGACCAGACACACCCACGTTAATCACCGCCTCCGGTTCGCCCACGCCGTGATACGCGCCGGCCATAAATGGATTGTCTTCTACCGAGTTGGCAAAGCAGACAAACTTCGCGCAACCGATGCCGCCTTCAGCCGCGGTGAGTTCGGCAGCTTGCTTGATTATCTGCCCGACGTGCCTGACCGCGTCCATGTTGATGCCCGCGCGGGTCGTAGCCACGTTGACCGAAGAACACAGCCGCTTGGTCGTCGCCAGCGCTTCCGGAATAGAATTGAGAAAACGCGTTTCCGAGTTGGTTGCGCCCTTGTGAACCAGCGCCGAGTAGCCGCCGATGAAATCAACGCCCACTGCGACCGCGGCCGCGTCGATGGCGCGGGCGAGCAGTACGGGATCGCCAGACGCGCCTTCGATGATCATTGAAGCGGGTGTGATCGCAATTCTTTTGTTCGCGACGCGGATGCCCAGCTCATCACCGATCTGATCAACCGTCTCAACTAAACGATCGGCGTAACGACGGATTTTTTCCGCCGCGCGTTCAGCCGTGCGTTCCATCGATTCGCTGGCGCAGTCGCGCAGGCTCAGACCGAGGGTGACGGTGCGAACGTCGAGATGTTCCATCTCCGTCATCGCGACGGTTTGCAGAATTTCCGCTTGCGAGTATTCCATTGTTCGAAATGAGTTTCAGAAAACTAACTAGACGATGAATTTGTTCAGCAACATGATTACCAGAAACAAGATAAACAGGGCCGCTGCCACCAGCACGAACCGCAGACTCGGATCATAATGCGCCTCATCAAGGACTACGCTGGACATCTCACGCAGCTTATGACCACGTTGGACCACGTCACCCCCCACCGATTTTGCTAAACCAGTGGCGCGCTGGACTCTACCGCGACCATCGCCAACCGCTGGGGCTCGCGGCGTTTCCTTCGCCGGATTCGCCGCTCCAGGTTTCATCTCTTGAGGGAGGCCAGCAGGGCGATTTGTTTCCAATTGATCCTTTTGTTCTTTGGGTTCAACGAGGGGCGAAGTAATTCCTGATTCAATCGGAGCAGTTGATTCGGAGGGCCTGTCGAGCTCACCCGAGGTCTTCAATTCCTTGCCACACTCAGGACAAAAA
The DNA here is from genome assembly GCA_031366425.1 of Pyrinomonadaceae bacterium. Taxonomy (GTDB): domain Bacteria; phylum Acidobacteriota; class Blastocatellia; order Pyrinomonadales; family Pyrinomonadaceae; genus PSRF01. The sequence goes on from JANLZV010000249.1 coordinate 2,160, forward strand.
AAAGCGAGGTCGCGAATTGAGGCCCCACATGAATGGCAACGTCGAGCAATTTCGGGTTCAGGCATTTGAGTAAATGGTAAATGGTGAACGGTAAATAGTCACTTGGTTGTTCATCGCGAAAGATAGCGGCTCGTTGTCTCGTGCCCGAGTTGCGATTCACTATTCACCATTTCTACCTCATACGCGGTGCATTGCGTTGAAGAGGTCTTCGCGTTGTGCGTAGATTCGCACCCCGAGGGCCTCGCCTTCTTTCCGCAAACGCTCCTTCAATTCAGTCGCGCTTTCGCGGGCGCGCCCTGTGTCTACAATGATCACCATCGCAAACTTTCCGCGTACGACTGTCTGATTAATATCGACGATGCTGCAGTCGGCAGCAGCGAGTATTTGGGCGACGGCGGCGACGATCCCGGGATGGTCCACGCCGAACACCGAGATCACCATGCGATCCGCAGCGCCTTCCTGGGACCGCGATGTGGTTGGGCTACTTGGAGCGAAACCTCCCGAACCAGCAACGGAACCATTCCCGAGAAAAGGCTCGACCTCGCGATAGAGTTCGGTGACCAGTTGTTCCACCATTTGCTCGTTCGCCGTATTCCCCAGCCGGCTGTAGACAGCTTTGGTGAGCCGGTAGATCAGATCTTCATTCGCCATTGATTACCGTTGCGGAAAGTAATAAGTGATAAGTGAAGAGTAATAAGTGATGAGTGATACGTGATAAGTAATGAGGAGTAAGTAACAGCTCCTGCTCTTCACTCTTCACTCTTCACTCTTCACTCTTCACTCTTCACTCTTCACTCATCACTCTTCACTCATCACTCTTCACTTATCACTCTTCACTTCTTCTCAGGATCTTCCATTTTCGCTTGCAAGCTGCGACGCGGCCGCGCGCATTTCTTCAGACACTGTATCAGTGATGTCCACTCGATCCACGATGCCAATCACCGCGGCTTCAATCGCCATCTCCTGATTGCCAATCGCCGTGCGTGCGGCCTTGCCGAAAGCGCAGATCACCATTTCACCGGTGCCGGCACCCATCCGGTCCGCTACGATGACGATGTTTCGCGTGGGCTCTTTTTCCAGATCGTAAGGATGAACAACCAGAAATCGGACGCCCTCAAGATCGGGCGATTTCTTAGTGGACCAAACTGTGCCGACAACTTTGCCTAAAAACATGATTTCAAGTTTCGAGTTTCGAGTTTCAAGTTTCGGGCCTCGAATGTGATTCACTCGAAACCCGGAACCCTAAACCCGAAACTCATTCAGCCCTTAGCAAACACCTCAGCCGGATCGGCCAGGTCGCGGGCCGCCGGAGTGATGATTGTCTTCGCATTGATATAAATCTTTTCGCCCTTTTGAATGGCCTGGCGAACATCGTCTTCGCTGACGAAGTCGACTGTCTTGTGTCCATTCGACGCCGAGGGTTTGGCCGGGGAAACAGCTCGTTCCGAAGTTCGCTTCTCAGCAGGTTCCCCTAATCGGGACGCTTGAGCAGAACCCGTGTACATGCTGCCGGCCTCAGCTTCAACAGCGCTCGACGGCGATGCCGTTTGAGTCGAAGTTGCTTCCGGACGTCGTCCGGCAAGAAAACGGTCGACGATGGCGGCAATCTCTTTCCGGTTAATCTGCCCAGCGCCCGAACCAACCATCTGCCTTGGCGCAGACGGCGCGCTCGCGGACGGTGCGACTGAAGCCGAAACTGAAGTTGCCGGACGCGCGCTCTTCACCGGCTTGGTCTCAAAGGCGACTCGTTTGATGTCCATCAGGTGCAAAGGCGAAACGTTATCTGAAGTGACGTTGCCGCCCCAGGAACCGCAACCCAAAGTCATCGATGGAGGTAACGCAGTAGAAAACCCGATCGCGCCGTGCGTGGTCGGCGTGTTCACCGTGATCCGCGACGCCGGCATTTCCGCACCAAACCTTACCGCCACTTCGCGCGAACGCGTGTGAATTCCGGCCGTGTGGCCCATGCCGCCATACTTCAAAATTTCATAACTCCGCGCAGCGCCGCGTGTCACCCCGTCAGCAACATAAAACGCCAGAATCGGCGACAACTTTTCCATCGAAAGCGGATGCTCGCGACCTACGCCGGCCACATCGGCGATCAAACAACGCGTCCCTGCGGGCACATTCAGTCCGGCGAGTTTCGCAATCACTGCGACTGACCTGCCGACGATCGCCGGGTTGAGATGACGTTGCGGCGTGGCTACCACTTTCGCGAGTTGATCGGCTTCAGCGCTCGACAGGAAATAAGATCCTTGCGCTTTAAACTGCTCGCGCACTGCTTGCTCGATTGGCGCGTCGCAAACCACCGCTTGTTCCGAAGCGCAGATCGTGCCGTTATCAAAAGTCTTGCTGGTCAGAATGTCCTGCACGGCCTTCGGAACGTCGGCGGTTCGTTCGATGAATACCGGCACGTTACCGGGGCCTACGCCAAACGCCGGCTTACCCGAAGAATAGGCTGCGCGCACGAGCCCGATGCCGCCAGTCGCCAGAATCACGGCAGTCTGCTTGTGTTTCATCAAGGCTTCAGTGCCTTCGATCGTGGCCATCGTCATGCAGGCAATCGCGCCGGCTGGTAAACCTTCCTTCTCCCCAGCTTCTCGCATCACCCGCACAGTTTCGTTGATACACTTCGCCGCCGACGGGTGCGGCGACAACACAATCGCGTTTCTGGATTTAATTGCGATCAGAATCTTGAAGATCGCAGTTGAGGTAGGATTGGTTGAGGGAATGATTCCGGCCACTACGCCGCGCGGACTGGCAATCTCGACAACGTCCTTCGACTCGGAAACCACACCGACCGTGCGCAGGCCACGGAAGTAGTTCCAAACATCTTCAGCAGCAAAACGATTCTTCTCGCGCTTGTCGTCCGGGACGCCGAAGCCGGTTTCTTCCACCGCCATCGCTCCCAGGCGCGCGGCATCTCGCAGGGCCGCTTGAGACATCGTGGCGCAAACGCGATCTATCTTCGCCTGATCGAAGCGGGCGAGTTCAGCCTGCGCCTTGTACGCGGTTTCGACGAGATCGCGCGCCTGCTGTACTGATAGAAGGTCCTTATCGGTAGACATAACGAACCCCGGAGCGATTGCCAATTTCCGATTCCGGATTGCCGATTAAGGGGCAATCATCGAAACCTGAAATCCAATCGGTTAGCGCGACTTTTCTTTGTTGCCTTCGCGCGCGCCCGATTGCAATGAACGTCCCTGCTCGCCCTGGCCCAGCTGTCCCCGAGCGGCCCCGCCCTGAATCGCGTTCTCATCCGGGCTAAAGCCCGTGCGTCCATCAACCGGCAACACGCGTTCGACTTCCGAATGTGGCCGAGGAATAACATGCACGCTGATCAATTCGCCCACTCGGCGCGCCGCCGCAGCGCCTGCATCAGTTGCCGCCTTCACCGCGCCCACGTCTCCGCGCACGAAAATAGTTACATAACCCGCGCCGATATACTCTTTACCGAGCAGTGTGACATTGGCAGCTTTGACCATCGCGTCAGCGGCTTCGACGGCGCCGACGAAGCCTTTGGTCTCAATCATTCCGAGTGCTTCTAAGGGCATCTCATGTTCCTCACTTTGTCTGGTTGTAGAAAATAAAGTTGATGTTTGGAATCCAGCGTCAACCTATCACCGCGCGCGCCAAGAATCAAGACATCAGAGCTCCGGGTAGGATGAGAAGTGATGAGTGAAGCGTGAAGAGTGAAAAGTTAAGAGTAGGAGTCCTGTTACCTATTCCGGCTTATTACTTATCACTTATCACCTATCACTCTTTACTTGCTTGTCTGACTTCTGCAGCGACATGCGGGCGAGGGCACCCGCGGTCCCAATAAGGTTAGGCTCCGGCAGCAGTCGACAAAGTTTGACAGCGTTACCACTGCAAAGTATATTCCCCAAACCAGTTAGTTGGACTTGCTCGGCATTAACCACCTCCAGTCCGGAGAACCTGAGTTGCAATTTATTTCCCACTCATATCTCGAGGGATTCACATCCTCGACTAGCTCGCGCAAAGGCTATTGAGGGTAATGGCAGCGACAATCGGTGAACAGTTGCGAATAGCCCGTGAAGAACGTGGTATTTCGCTGCGCGAGATTTCCGATCAAACCCGCATCTCAGTCCGTTATCTCGAACACATCGAAGCCAGCGACTACAAGCGTTTACCCGGAGGCATCTTTAATCGCAGCTTTGTAAAAGCCTACGCCCGCTCAGTCGGCTTCGACGAGAAGCTCGCGATTGAAGGCTACTCCCGCTACATGCGCGAGCAGGGTGAATCAGGCGACGATATTGCCACCACTCCCTATCAGTCAAAGGTTTACACCGACGCCAAAGCGACTCGCTCCCCGATTCTGACGGTCGTGTTGGCTATCGTGATCCTCGCGATTCTGACGGCAGTGGCGCTGGTGGCGCTGAAATGGACGCAGCGAAAGCCCACGGCATTGATTACACCCGCCAATGGTGAGACGCTGTTAATTGCTTCGGTCGAACGTGTGCCTTGCGATGCCGCAACTGTGCAGCCCCCCGTGTGGCTGATCGCAATCGAAGACAGGAAGGTTGATTGTCCGTTAGTGTTGCAATAATGATCTGTGAGACTGCTCGCGCCGGTTGCGCGAGTCTCGGGGGCAACCGCGCCCAAGCGAGTTCTTAAACGATGCTGCTGCCCGCTCCTAAGCGGGCAATTATGTTTTTGGCCGGAACTAAATTTATACACGCCGGCCGCAATTCTTTGAGGAGTGAAATAAGCCAAGATGATCTCAGCTGAAATATCCGAGGGCCTGACTTTCGACGATGTGCTGTTGTTGCCTGCTCGTTCTGACGTGCTCCCTTCGGAGACCGACACCTCCACCCAATTCACGCGCAACATTCGACTGCAAATTCCGCTCTGCTCAGCCGCCATGGACACGGTGACTGAAGCCGGACTCGCCATTGCCCTAGCGCAACAAGGCGGCATCGGCGTGATTCATAAAAACATGAGTGTCGAACGCCAGGCCGAGGAAGTAGACAAGGTAAAGCGTTCCGAGTCAGGAATGATTGTCGATCCGGTAACGATTCTGCCCACGCGCCCGGTGCGTGAAGCGCTCCACGTAATGGAGCGATTCAAGATTAGCGGCGTGCCGGTAGTTGATGAAGACGGCCACCTCGTCGGCATCATCACGAATCGCGACCTGCGGTTTGAGACGCGTTTCGAAATTCCGGTTTCAGAAGTGATGACGCCGCAACCGCTCGTCACCGTGCCCGTCGGCACTACACTCGAACAAGCCAAGGCCGTGCTGCAAAAGCATCGGATTGAAAAACTGCTGGTCGTGGATGCCGACAAACGCATCAAGGGCCTGATTACCGTCAAAGATATCCAGAAAGCGATCAAGTATCCCACGGCAGCGAAAGATGATCTGGGACGCCTGCGAGTGGCGGCCGCCATTGGGGCCACCGGCGACTTTCGCGAGCGCGCCGAGGCGCTCGTAAACGCGCGGGTTGATTGTCTCGTAATCGATACCGCTCATGGACACTCGGTGCGAGTGATCGAAGCCGTGCGCGAGATTAAACAACGGTATCCGTCTACCGAACTTATTGCCGGCAACGTCGGCACCGGAGACGGCGCCAGGGAATTGATCGACGCGGGCGTGGACGCGGTCAAAGTCGGCATTGGCCCATGCTCGATCTGCACGACGCGCGTCGTGACTGGCGCTGGCGTGCCGCAGATCACGGCGATCAGATCGTGTGTCGAAGCAGCCGGCGCGAGTGGAGTGCCGGTGATTTCAGACGGCGGGGTAAAGTTTTCCGGCGACGTGGCGAAAGCAATTGCCGCAGGGGCAGACACGGTGATGATTGGATCCCTTTTCGCGGGCACCGAAGAAGCGCCGGGAGAAGTGATCCTGTTTCAGGGACGTTCGTTTAAGACATATCGAGGCATGGGATCGCTGGGAGCGATGCGCGACGGCTCGCGCGATCGTTACGCGCAAGAGATGGCGGAGAGCGAAGCGAAGCTGGTGCCGGAAGGAATCGAAGGCCGCGTGGCTTATAAAGGGACGATTGCCGAGATGACGACGCAGCTAGTGGGCGGATTGCGTTCGGGCATGGGCTACACGGGTTGCCGTTCGATCAAAGAGTTTCAGGAGAAGAGCCGCTTCATTCGGATTACCTCGGCCGGACTGCGCGAGTCACACGTTCATGACGTGATCATCACGAAGGAAGCACCGAACTATCGGCTGGAGTAGTGTGGGGGGGGGTGGAGCCTCCTGTTTTTTTCCGCTCGACGGTAAGGCAAAGCCTTACCGCACGGATGGCGGCAAAGCCGCAACTCACTAACGGCCTCATTCTTTCCCTTGCCCTGTTGAGGCTTTGCCTTCCCATTCCACGCCTTCGAGTCTTCTACTTTCGCGGCTCTGCCGCCGCACAGTGCGGAAAGGCTTTGCCTTTCCGTCCTTCCGGCCACCCAATAATAGGAGGCTCCGCCTCCGCCAGATATCTTGCATCTTCCAAAACCAACCCTTTGCTTTCGTCGTATAGTAATTTTGGGCCAGCCTTTTTAAGCTGGGCCATGCATATCATCTCGAGAGATTCACCCTGCTACCTACTCACCTCAGTGGCAAAAAACCGGCTCCCTGTCTTTCAAACTAAGCAGGTTCGGGGCAGAGGCCCGACCGTCAGGGAGGGCTTTCTTGTTTCGGGGCAGAGGCCCGACCGTCAGGGAGGGCTTTTTGATCCGGGGGTCGTCAGATAGA